>QNYN01000010.1 GCA_003973585.1 Fusobacteriota bacterium
TGTTCATAGTTAGATTGCTTAACTATTATATCATAATTATCATAATAGACTCAATTCTAAATTATAAAAGCAAAAAGTACTCAAAAAATTAAGTTCTTTTTGCTTTTATTTACACATATATTGGTTCTAAAAATTCAAATCCTTTATTTTTCCCTTTTACTGCTTCTACCATAAATAATTTAGAAGTTTTATTAGTTTTACTAAAGATATTTTGCATCCTTTTCACATAAAAACCTTCATTTGAAAGTATACTAAGGAGTTCTACCATCCTTTCACTTCTATATATAAGTGTTAAAGTTCCACCTGGTTTTAATAATCTTTTACTTTCTTTTATTAATTCTTCTAAATTTAGAGTAACTTCATGCCTTGAAATAGCCTTTATAGAATTAGGATTTACCTTTCCACCTTGATTTTTCATATATGGGGGATTACTTATAATATAATCATAGGTATTTCCTCTATTTAATTTTTTTATATCTATATTCAAAACTTCTATTTTTTCTTCTAAAGAATTTTTTTCTACAGTTCTTTTTGCCATATCTGCCATTTCTTCTTGTATTTCTACTGCAGTTATATGATTTATCTTGGAATTCCTAGAAATCATAAGAGAAATTATCCCTGTTCCTGTTCCTATATCTAATAAATTACCTGACTTAGTAGGAGAAAAAAAGTCTGCCACTCTTAGAGCATCTTCTCCAAATCTAAATCCATCTTTTTTTTGCAAAATAACCATTCCATAATCTAATGGTTCTAAATTTTCATCTTTTCTCATTATTTCTCTTCCAACTCTTTCATTTTTAGTTCTTCAGGTGTTTTCTTCTTAGATTTATACTTTTTTATAGCCTCTTTTTTTTCAAAACTTATTTCACTTAAATTTACCTTTATACGACCCTTTCCTTCTAAATCAACATAAACATATTCATTTAATGGATTTACTCCTACTACCCTTCCCCTTTTATCTTCTTCAGTTACCATTACTGTTTGCCCTATAGTTGGACATTTTAAAAGAGCTTCTGCATACTGTTGATATTCATATTTGATACAGCATAATAATCTTCCACATGTTCCTGATATTTTAGAAGGGTTGATTACTAGTCCTTGATCCCTTGCCATTTTTATTAATACTGAATCAAATTTATTTATATAAGTTCTACAGCATAATTCTTTACCACATATTCCTACACTACCAAGAATTCTAGCTTCATCCCTTACACCTATTTGTCGTAATTCTATTCTAAGTTTAAATATTGTAGCTAACTCTTTTACTAAATTTCTAAAATCTATCCTACCTTCTGCTGTAAAATAAAAGATCAATTTTGATTTATCAAATGTAAATTCTGTAGCTACTAATTTCATAGGTAATTTATGAAGTTTAATCTTTTCTTTTCCTATTTTATTAGCTTTTTCTGCTTCTGCTTTTAAAGTTTCAAAATGTTTATTATCTTCTTCACTAGCTTTTTTCAACACTGGTTTTAGTGGTAATACTAGTGTTGATGCATCCATCATCTTTGGAGCCATATATATCTTTCCTATTTCTTGCCCACGGGCTGTATCTACAATAACTCTATCTCCTTCGAGATATTCAGTATCATCTAATACTTCAAAATAGTATCTTTTCATTGTTATTTCAAACATAACTCCTAAAACTTTATATTTTTTATTTTTAGAGTTATTTTTTTTATTAGAATTCTTTTCTTTATCTTCTAAAATATCTTTTTCTAGTTCTTTTTTTGCTTCTACTTTTTTACTACAATTATCATCACAAGGTTCATCTCCACATTCAGCAGGAGCTGGCATCGATAGTTCTTCCTCTTTTTGATTCTCGAGTGATTGTGTATTTTTATTCCTCTCTTTTAGTCTTAATTTCATTTTTTCTTCTATTGTCATTTCTTTACTCATTTGTCCCCCTCTATATTATCCCCTCTTCTAAAAAACTATAGTAGCCCTTTGAAGTTATAATTATGTGATCTAAAACCCTTACTTCTAAAGGTTCTAGTATTATTTTCAATTTTTTTGTCATTTCAATATCTGCTCTAGACGGATTAAAGTCCCCAGATGGATGATTATGTGAAAAAATTACAGATTTAGCATTATATGACATGGTCATCTTTAATATTTCCCTTGGATAAATCTGACTTTTATCAATTGTTCCTAAAAACAAATTTTCTTCCCCTAAATATTCATTCTTTGAATTTAAAAATATTATTTTAAAAACTTCTTTTTCTAAAAAACCTATATCACTTTTTAAATATTTATAAACTTTTTCAACAGAATTAAGGATATCACCATTTTCAAATTCTTTTTTATACAAATATTCCATTAATTCTTTAGTAAATTTCAAGTGAATATAAACACCTTCACCTACTTCTTCTACTTCTAAAACATCTTTTTTAGGTGCTTGTAAAAGATTTTCTAATGTTTTAAACTTTTTCAAAAGTTTTTTAGCTATCTCCTTTGTATCCTTTACTGGAAATAAACTAAATAACATAATTTCTAAAATCTCATATTCTGCCATTCCTGTTAATCCACTTTTTTCTATTCGTTTTCTGACTCTTTTTCGGTGTCCACTATTGGTATTCCCCATATATTATCACCTGCTAACCTAGTATTTTATATACTTCTTCAGGAGTTTTCATTCTTTTCATTATCTCTAATGCTGAGATTATTATGGGATATGCCAAAACTGCACCTGTTCCTTCGCCTAATCTCATATTCATATCTAAAAAACTTGGTTTTTCTAATAGCTTACTAACAATAACCATTCCTAGTTCTTCACTTTTATGAGTTGCTATCATATAACCTACAGTATTATGATTTATTTTTTGAGCTACTAGAGCTGCTATACTAGAAATAAATCCATCTATTAATATTGGTTTGGAATTTGCTGCACAGCCTAAATACATCCCTACCATACAAGCAATGTCTAATCCACCTACACATCGTAAAATTTCTATAGGATCACTATCAAATAGATCATATTTTTTCACTGCTTCCTCTATTATTTTTTTCTTTTTTTCTAGACCACTATCACTAAGTCCTCCACCTCTACCTACGACAAGATCTAATTTTTCTCCTGTCATAGCATATAAGATAGCACTACTAGTAGTTGTATTTCCTACTCCCATTTCTCCATTAGAAAATATATCATAATCTAGATTTTCTTCTACTACAGATATTCCTACTTCTATAGCTTTTATACACTCTTCATAGGTCATAGCAGGTTCATAGACAAAATTATTAGTTCCATTTTTTATTTTTTTTCTATATAAATTTTCATATTCTCTTGTTATCTCATCTTTTATTCCAATATCTATTAATTTTAAATCAATATCTAATGTATCACATAATATTCCAATAGCTGCTATTTTAGATAACATAGCTTCTGATACTAATTTTGTATATTCTAATGGACAAGAAGAAACTCCTTCTTCTAGTATACCATTGTCTGCTGAAGCTACTATATGTAATTTTTTCTTTATCTTATAATCTAAAGTCCCTGTTATTCCTGATATTTGAATTGCAATTTCTTCTAATTTCCCTAAACTTCCTAAAGGTTTCATCCTACTATCTAAAATTTGTTTTGCCTCTTTCATAATATCTTTATTTAAAGTTTTTATTTTTTTTAGAGTTTCTTTATATAAGCTCATTAATCTCTCCTATATTCATTCCCTTTAATACTGGATAATTATTTGTAAATTCTATTACTATTATTCCAGCATAATTAGGAGAAAATTTCCAATACCCCTCTAATCCACCTGAAAAATAGTAACTTAAAATACAATTTATTACGCCAAAATGACTAACTACCACTATATTTTCATCTTTAAAATCAAGAGTTTCTATAAATTCAATAGCTCTTTTTTGAAGTTCTTCTACACTTTCCCCAGTTCTATAATTATAAGTTTTCCAATTATTACGCCATTCCTTTTCATCTTCAGGGTATTTTTTTAAAACTTCATCATAGCTCATTCCTTCTAAAATTCCAAAATTTAGTTCTTTTAATTTATCCTCTTTTTTTAATTGAAGTCCTTTAATATTTATTATCTTTGCTGTTTCAAAGGCCCTTTTTAAAGGACTCGTATAAATTTTACTATATTCTATTTTTTTCATAGTTTTAGATGTATTTAATGCTTGTTTTCTTCCTTTTTTTGTTAGTTCAGGATCTAATTGCCCAAAAAAAATATTTTCTGTATTTAATTCACTTTCTCCATGTCTGATTAAAATCAACTTACCCATTTAAAGCTCCAACTAAAAGAACCACTATACTAGACATTTCCACTACTGCTCCTAATGTATCCCCTGTAACTCCACCTATTTTTCTTTCCATTAACTTAGCAAAATAAAATCCTAATAAACTTACCACTATTAAAGCATATATTCCTGTTAACCCTATAAAATAATATGAATAAGCTCCTGTAATTATAAATGATAAAATTACTCCACTCATAGTTGTTTCTTCTACAACACATTTTCCCATTCCAGTAGGTCTTGCATATTTAGCCACACCACAATTTAATACACTATTAAATCTAGCTATTACAGGCATTACCAATAAAACATAAGCTGTTCCATCTATAGAAATTACCTCTTTTAAAAGTGTCCCTTTTAATGCAAAAAATATAATAAGAGATAAAGCTCCATTACTTCCTATTCTAGAATCTTTCATTATTTCTAGCATTCTTTTTTTACTTCTATAGCTAAATATTCCGTCAAAAGTATCAGCTAATCCGTCTAAATGTAATCCTCCAGTAAGAACTATTTCTGTTAAGATTAATAAAATCATAATTACTTCTGGACTATGAAAATGTTGATTTAAAAATAGATATGTATAATATAAAATTCCTCCTATTATCATTCCTACTACAGGAAAAAATTTCATAGCCTTTCCCATTTGTTCTTTATCGTATTTTACTTTTGGTGTTGGTATCCTTGTCATAAATTGTAAAAGAAGTAAAAATCCTTTCATGTTTTATCCTCCTAATTTTAATGTATATAAATAATATATTTATTTTAATTTCATTTTTAACCCCGATACGACTAAATAAGCTTCTGTACTTTCTAATGCTACCTTTTGATTTACCCTTCCTGCTATATCTCTAAAATGTCTTCCTAAGGGATAAGGTGGAACTAGTCCCATTCCCAATTCATTACTTACAATTATAAAATCTCCATTATAATTTTTTATATATTTTAAAAGTTCTTCTATTTCTATTATTATTTTATCTTCCATTTTATTTACTTCTTCTGTAGTAACTTTATCCCAGTCTACATGATTATCTAAAAGTAGATTACTTACCATATTTGTAAGACAATCTAATAAAACTACTTCTGTTTCTTCCTTTTCTTTCAAAAGATTAGAAATATTTTTATACCCTTCTACAGTAGTCCATTTATTTCCCCTTTGCACCAAATGTTTATTTATCCTATCTACCATCTCATCATCATATGGTATTGCAGTAGCTAAATAAGTTCTTGTATTATAATTTTCTAAAGCTATTTTTTCAGCTAAAATACTTTTTCCACTTCTAGCCATGCATCATACTTAGCTTGCATCGTCCATTTGTTTGCCAAACAGCCGCACGGGGTAGCGTATTGCCTCGCTCAGTTGCTCACGGCTGAGGCGTGGGGTGAGGTAGAGACCGTCGTTAATGGCTTCGGGCAAGCCGTGAAACTCTGCCGTTTCGCCTAAAAAATCCGACCGCATGGTAATGACGATATAAATATCGGGGTGCTGGCTGGCGGCGAGTAACAGGCTAACAAAGGCGGCGGCGGTGTTTTTTTTCCGGGTTTGGTTTCGATATCCGCCACCCGGAAATCCGCATCCCTGATTTGTTCAAAGAAAGACTGCA
>QNYN01000141.1 GCA_003973585.1 Fusobacteriota bacterium
TACTATAAAAATTTAATTAATAGTAAATTTTTATATAGATAGCTAGAAGAAACCTTAGTTATTTAATAGACAAATCCCCTTGTATAGGGTAATATTAATATGGGAATAAATGCTATGAAATAAATTTTTTTGATTATCTATAGAATTTAAAAGGGGAGTTATTATGAAAAAAATAGTAATGTTCATGATATTAGGAATTATGTTGTTATCATGTTCAAGTATAAATAAAGAAAAAACAATAACTGTAGAAGAAATAACAATACCTTATTCTATGGTAACTCAAAGTGTGGATTTAGATGACGCCATGAGTTTAGATTTATTTTTACAAAGTGGATTTGATCCAAATTATAGAGATGAAAATGGAGAAACACTTTTAATGTATATAGTAAAAAGTAATAGTTTGAAAAGTTTAAAAGTGATTTCAGAATATGATATTGATTTAGAAGCTGAAACTTTATTAGAAAAAAATAATAATGTAACTTCTTATAAAGTTACAAAAAGAGCTATTGATTTTGTAAAAAGTAAAAAAGCCTTGGATATTCTAATAGAATTAGGGGCTAATATAGATTATGTTGATAATATGGGAGATCCATTAATTATTAAATTTTTAAAAGAAAAACCAATTACTTATGTTGAAACATTAATAGAAAAAGGAGCAAATTTAAATGCAACAGATAGGGAAGAATGGACACTTTTAATATGGGCTGCTTCTAAAAATAATAAAGAATTAGTAGAAAAATTAATTTTAAATGGAGCTGACATAAATAAAGTAGACTTTAGAGGTAATTCTGCAATATATTATGCATATTCAGAAGAACTTATATTAGAATTATTAACACCTGAAATTGACTTAAATCATAAAAATGTAGATGGAGAAAATATCGTAGGAGAAGTTTATTTGAGAGCTATATCAAATTCTTACTATGATGCTGTAAAGAAAATAATAGAAATTGGTGGAAATAAGAATTATTCATCTTATGGAAATACACCACTTGAAATAGCTAGGGATAATAGGGATGAAAAGATGATAAAATTATTAAAAAGCCTAGGAGTGGAGGAATAATAAATGAAAAATACTAGAAGAATTAAAGTTGGAGATATTTATATTGGTGGTAGTGAAGAAGTAATAATTCAGTCTATGACCAATACAAATACAGCAGATATAAAAAGTACAGTTGAACAAATTAATGAATTGGAAAAATTAGGGTGTCAGTTAGTTCGTGTAACTGTAAATACTAAAGAAGCAGCAAGTGCTATAAAAGAGATAAAAAAACAAATTAATATACCTTTAGTAGCAGATATTCATTTTGATTATAAATTAGCTCTACTAGCTATTGAAAATGGGATAGATAAATTGAGAATTAATCCTGGAAATATAGGTTCAGATGAAAATATAAAAAAAGTAGTAGAAAAAGCTAAAGAATATAATATCCCTATTCGTATTGGAGTTAATGGTGGATCTTTAGAGAAAGAAATTTTAAAAAAATATGGTAAAGTAACCCCAGAAGCATTAGTAGAAAGTGGGATGTATCATATTAAATTATTGGAAAAATATGGATTTGAAAATATAATAATTTCTTTAAAGGCTAGTAATGTAAAGATAATGAGAAAAGCTTATCAAATAATATCGGAGAAAATAGATTATCCATTACATTTAGGAGTAACAGAAGCTGGGACATATTTTCAAGGAAGTATAAAATCTGCCATAGGAATAGGTAGCCTTTTAATAGATGGTATTGGAGATACAATTAGAGTGTCTCTTACAGAAGATCCTACTGAAGAGATAGGAGTAGCCAAAGAAATATTAAAGGTATTAGGAATAGGGAAATTAGGAACTGAAATTGTATCTTGCCCTACTTGTGGAAGGACAGAAATTGACCTTATAGGATTGGCAAAAAAAGTAGAATTAAAATTTGCTAACTATGGGAAAGAAATAAAGATAGCAGTAATGGGTTGCGTAGTAAATGGTCCTGGAGAAGCCCGTGAAGCTGATTACGGAGTTGCTGGAGGAAATGGAGTAGGAGTTTTATTTAAAAAAGGAAAAATAATAAAAACTGTAAAAGAAGATGAAATATTAGAAGAATTAGAAAAATTAATAATGGAGGAATAAATAATAAAAAATAAACTTTTTTTGTATTTATTGCGTCAAATAATAAAGGAGTAAAAGTATGGATTTTGATGAAATATTTGATACATACTTTAGTAGGATTTATAATAAAATATTGGGGATGGTAAAAAATAAGGAAGATGCAGAGGATATTGCTCAAGAAGTATTTTTAACAGTGTATAAAAGTCTCAAAAAATTTAGAAATGAAAGTGGGATTTATACTTGGGTATATAGGATTGCAATCAATAAAACTTATGATTTTTTTCGAAAGAAGAAAGAAACTTTTGAATTAAATGAAGAAATTCTGAGTATAGAAGATAATGAAGATGTAACTACTAAGGTAGTATTAGAAGAAAAGCTTAAATTAATAGGAAAAAGGGAACGAGAAATAATCCTTATGAAAGATATATATGGATATAAATTACGAGAAATAAGTAAAATAAAAAATATGAAACTCTCAACGGTAAAATCTATCTACTACAAAGGTATAAAAGAAATGGGGGAACTAAAATGAACAATGAAAAAACAAAAGCTGATTTAGATTTGGAATCAAGAGTAAAATTAAATATCTACAAAACTTTATTAGAAGAAGAAAAGAGTAAAAATAAGAGAAATACTACTATTGGATTATCGTTATTTGTTGTAGGTATTGTATCTACTACAACTCTTTATCAAATAAAAGATGATAGTCACCCACAAAAAGTAACAGTAAATCCAACTATTACAAAAACTGTAGTAACATCGAAAAAAACAACATTACCTAAATATTTAGAGAGTAATGCAGATTTAGACATTTTTAACTCTAATATATTAGAAAGTAAAAGACTGAATAACATAAAAGAAGAAGATTTTTTTGTAAGTGATTTTAAATTTTAGGAGGATAACTAGATGAGGAAGTACCTGATACTAGGAATATTGTTACTAGGATCTATGTTCTCTTATGCAAATGTTTCTATAAGAAGTATGGAAACAGAATTAGTGGCAGTAGGAATAAGTCATGAAAGTATAAAAGAAGCAGAGAATATTTTGAATATAGCATTAAAAAAACATAGAATAATGTTAATTGAGTTAGAACAAAAAGAATTAGAAGTTAATAAATTATTAATTGAAGATCCAGAAAAGAATTGGTTTCAAATAAATAGACTTCTTGATGAAATTGGACAAATAAATGCTAATATCAAGAAAAATCAATTAAAAGCGCAGATAGATGTAAGAAAATTTATCTCAAAAGATGATTTTTTAAAAGCAATAGAATTACATCAAATGAATTTAGGTGTAATAAAATAAAGTCATGGGAAACCATGACTTTTTATATGGAGTTGAGAAAATGAAAGAATTATATAAAATTCAAATAGATGAAGAAGCAACTTTTTTAGAAAGACCCAATAGATTTATTGCTCATGTAAAATTAGATAATGGATCTGAAGAAATAGTACATGTACACGATTCTGGAAGGATAAAAGAGTTGCTATATAAAGGAAATAGAGTTAAATTACGAAGAGCTACTAATCCAAATCGTAAAACAAAATGGGATATGATTAGTGGGAAAGCTGATGATGGAGAAGATATCCTTATAAATTCAAGTTTTCATAGATATATTGGTGAAAATTTATTAAATAAACCAGAAATTTCTCCATTTGGAGAAGTAGAGAGTTTAAAGGCAGAAGTAAAATATGGAAAATCAAGGTTAGATTTTTTATTGGACAAAAATGGTGAAAAAATATGGGTTGAAACTAAAGGTGTTTCTTTAGCTCAAGATAAAATAGCTATGTTTCCAGATGCTCCTAGTGAACGAGCAGTAAAACATTTACAAGAATTAATGGAATTAAAAGAAAAAGGAGATAGAGCAGCTGTTGTTTTACTTATTTTTAGAGGTTCAAAAATTTTTCGTCCTAAATATGAAACTGATCCTAAGTTTGCAGAATACTTCTACAAAGCCCTAGAAAAAGGTGTAGAAATATATCCTATACAATTGTCATTAGACAATGGTACTATAAATTATAGAGGTACAGTTGAGATAATGGATAAGTCATTGTTATTAAAATAAGGGGGAGTAAGATGAATTATAAGTTTGTACAAAATAAAAAATGTGAGTATTTTCCGTGTCATAAAGTAGCAGAAGAAACAAAATTTAATTGTTTATTTTGTTATTGCCCATTATATATGTTAGGAGAAGAATGTGGAGGAAATTTTAAATATAACCATGGAATAAAAGATTGTAGTGGTTGTACAGTTACTCATATGAAAGATACAGGATTTGATTTTGTTCAAAATAAAATGTTAACTGTAATTGATATAGTAAAAAATAATTATTTAGATAAACACCCAGATGAGGAAAATATAAAAATAAAATAAGTTAAAAAAAGAGGTTAATACAAGTAAAGCAAATAATACTTGTATAATACCTCTTTTTTGTTTGGTTAAAAGTTATTTAAAAATTTACTAATTCTTTCATTTTTAGTAGAATTAAATATTTTGTCAGGAGTATCATAGGCTATAATAGATCCATTATCCATAAAAACTACTCTATCTGAAACTTCTTCTACAAATTTCATCTCGTGGCTCACAATAATCATAGTTATACCAGTATTTTTAAGAGATTCAATAACTAAAAGAACTTCTTTTACCATTTCAGGATCAAGGGCAGATGTAGGTTCATCAAAAAGAAGGATTTTAGGATTTCTAGCAAGGGCTCTTGCAATAGCTACCCTTTGTTTTTGTCCACCAGATAAAGAAGAAGGATAACTATTTATTTGGTCTTCTAGTCCTACCATAATTAGAAGATCTTTAGCTCTTTTAAAAGCTTCTTCTTTTTTTACTTTATCTACAACAATAAGTGGTTCCATAACATTTTCAATGGCTGTTTTATGGGGAAAAAGATTAAAAGATTGAAAAACCATTCCCATCTTTTTTAAAAGTTCAAATTTTTCTTTTTTTCCTGGTTTTCTATTATCACAAACAAAGGGTAAATCTAGAATCTCAAGTGTTCCTGAATCTATTTCTTCTAGACCTATAATGCATCTTAGAAGGGTAGATTTTCCACTACCAGAAGGGCCTATAATAGAAATTACTTCTCCTTCGTTGATCTCTAATGAGACATCTTTTAGAATAGCTAAATCTCCAAAAGATTTATTAAGACTTTTTATATTTATTGACATGAAACTCCCATCCTTTTTTCTAATTTTTTAAATATTACTAGGATAATACTCGATAAAATTAAGTAGAAAACACCACAGATAAAAAATGGCATTATCGAAAAATCCCTTGTTACTAATTCTTTTGAATTTCTTAAAATTTCAGCAGTTCCTATAACTGAAACTAAAGATGTATCTTTAACTAATGCTACTGCCTCTGTAGAAAGAGGTGGTAGTGCAGTCCTAAGAGCTTGAGGGATGATAATTCTAATGAGTGTTTGTCCATATCCCATACCTAATACCTTTGCAGCATCATATTGCCCTTTATCTATTCCTTGTATACTTCCACGGAAGATTTCACACAAGTAAGCAGAATAGTTAATAACAAATGTAAGACTAGCAGCAGCTAGTGGAGATAATGTAATACCTATTATAGGCAAACCATAGTACATAAAGAATAATTGTAAAAGTAAAGGTGTTCCCCTAAAGATCCAAGTATAAAAAGTTATAAAATTTCTTATTAGAGGATTTTTTGAAAGTCCCCCTAATGAAAGGAGAAAACCTAGTGGAATTGAGAATACCACTGTAATTAAATA
>QNYN01000097.1 GCA_003973585.1 Fusobacteriota bacterium
TGCTTCTTTATCATTTGATATTATCATTCCACCTTCCGATAAATCTGACACCTACAACGATTGTATCATAAAAGGAGATAATAATACTCTAGAAATAGCAACTTGGAATATTGAACATTTCCCTAAATCGGATATTACTCCAACAGAAGTTCAAAGTATTATCTCATACAGCGAATACGATGTTTGGGGTGTACAAGAAATTGAGGGGATGGGCGATTTAAAAGCTATTACTAACCTTGACAGCAAATATAGTGTAGTATTAGACAACGATATAATTTCTGGAATAAACAGAAACTACCACCTTGCATTTGTTTACAGAAACGATCAATTAGAATTACTTGAGAAAGAAATACTTCCTTTTAGTTCTTCTCCTTTTCCTCGACGACCTCTAATGTGTAAATTCAAAAGAAAAAAAGACAATTCTACTTTTTACATCATAAATATGCATCTAAAGGCTTTTGGAGACGAAGAAAGTGAAGATCGTAGAAGAGAAGCTGCAAGAGTATTGAAAGAATTTATAGATAATAAACATGACAACGACAAAGTATTTGTTGTTGGCGATTACAACGATGTTATACATCCTTTCAAAGAATCAGAATTTCAAATTATCTTAAACGATACTCTGAACTACAAATTTTCGGATATGCAACTTGCAACGAGTGATAATCCGAGAGAAGATTTTTCATATCCTGGAAGGCGATGGCTAAGTCATATAGACCATATACTTATAACTAATGAAATTTTTAGTAGCTTTATAGTCGCAAAAACCTTAACCTTAGATAGTTGTTCCAACAGTTATGATAACGACGTAAGTGATCACAGACCTGTTGTTGCAATTTTTAATTAGAAATTAGATATCATATGAGCAAGATTAAGAATTTACTTTTGATAGTAATAACACTAGTACTTTTCCAAACTAGTGGATCGTCTCAAACAAAAAAAGCCCAATACAATGTATATTCTGTGGCTTTTTACAATATGGAAAATTTGTTTGATACAATAAATGATCCAATTAAAAGAGATGATGATTTTCTTCCACAAGGCTCTTACAAATGGACATCAAAAAGATACAATGCGAAACTAAAACGCATGGCTCATATAATTTCTAAACTTGGAACAGAAACAACAGGAGGAGTTCCTCCAACAGTTTTTGGTCTTTCAGAAATTGAAACAAGAGGAGTTGTAGAAGATTTAATATCGCAAAGTCCGCTAAATAAATATCCATATAAAATTGCTCATATTCCATCTCCCGACCATCGTGGTGTTGATGTTGCACTAGTTTACAGAAGCGATATTTTCAAAATGGACAAATACTACGCAAAAGAATTATGGGTAAAGAATGCATATAAAAACTTTGCTACAAGAAATCAACTTGTTGTTGAAGGAACTTTAGCTGACGAAAGAATAGCTTTCTTAGTGAACCACTGGCCATCTAGAGCAGCAGGAAGTAGATATCGCGAAGCTGCTGGAGCATTAAATAGAAGTATTATTGACTCTTTACGTAAAGTTTATAATAATAACATTCACTGTATAACAATGGGAGACCTTAATGACGACCCAGTAAGCAAAAGTTTAACTAAAGGATTACGTGCAGTTGGAGATAAAGACAAACTTTCTGAAAAAAATATTCTTTACAACCCTATGTACAAAATGTACAAACGCGGTTTAGGGACATTAGCATATAGAGATAGTTGGAATCTTTTCGATCAGATTATTCTTACTAAAGAACTAGTAGAAAAGAAAGACAAGTCGAAACTAATGTACTACAAAACTGAGATATGTAACTACGACGAACTGAAAAACAAATCAGGTAGATACAAAGGATATCCTTTCAGAACATATGCAGGAGGAAACTATGCCGGAGGTTACTCAGACCACTTCCCTGTAATTGTATTTTTAGTAAAAAAGAAATAAATAAATTTCAGTAAAAACAATAAATATGAAAAGGTTTTACTTATTGGCAATTGTACTAATTTCTATTATCAATGTTGGTGTTTCTCAAAATATTGCAACTGAAATAACAGGAAAAGTATTGTCGCAACAAACTGAACTACCTCTAGAAGGAATTCAGGTTAACGTTGATGGAAAAATTTATTATACCGATAAAGGAGGTATTTTCATCGTTAAAAAAGAAGCTACAAACGAAAATGCTTCAGTAATTATTAATGAAGCTAACTACCAAAGATACTCAGGCAAACTTGTCAATCACATGGTAATTAAGTTAAAAGCAAGTACTTCGTTAGCTGGTGAAATCGCTCTTTCTATGAACGATTTAGATTCTGACGCAGGAGAATCTATGTCAACACCGGGATTGCTTTTCTCATCAGGAGATGCTTATAGCTCAATGGCTAGTTATTCTTGGGGACCTTATTGGTTTCGTCAGAGAGGATATCAATCAAACTACAATGAAATTTATTTCGACGGTGTAAAAATGGCAAACCCTGAAAAAGGTTACGCTTCATGGTCATTATGGGGAGGTCTTAACGACGTTACTAGAAATAAAGAAGTTACATACAACATTGCCCCTGTTGATTTCTCATTTAGTTCTATCGGAGGTGCTACAAATATAATTTCAAAACCTTCGCAACAACGACCTGGTTTAAAAGGTAGTTATTCATATGGAAACTCGAGTTATCACAACCGTTTGATGCTTACTTATTCTACGGGATTAATGGATAACGGCTGGGCTATTTCAGCTTCTATTTCTAGAAGATGGGCTCAAGAAGGCTTCATAGATGGAACTCACTACGATGCTTATGCTGCTTACCTTGGAATAGAGAAACAAATTTCATCTAAGCACAGTTTACAATTTACAGCTTTTGTAGCTCCTTACAGTAGAGGTTACGGTTCTTCATCAGTAAAAGAAGTTTACGACCTTACAGGTAATCATTACTACAACTCATATTGGGGTTATCAGAATGGAGATAAAAGAAACAGCCGTGTAAAAACTAGTATTTTACCACAATTCATTCTTCACGACGAATACAAGTTTAACGACAATATGACATTAAAGACTTCTTTAGGTTATAGTTTCGGAAAAGAAGCAAGAACTGCTCTTAACTGGTTCGATGCCTCAGATCCTCGTCCTGATTATTATCGTTACTTACCTTCATATCAATACGCTAAAGGGAATACTGCTGCAGGAGATTTGATGACTGAAATGTGGAAAAGCGGAGAATACGGTCAACTTAGTTGGAATTACTTCTATCAAGTAAACCAAAACAGTATGACTACCTTCCAAAATGTTAGATTTGATGAGAATTTAAACACTATCCCTACTTCATCTGTTACAGGTGACAGATCGCACTACATTATTGAAAAACGTCAAACAGACATTCAAAACATAGATTTCAACCCAACTTTCATCTGGGATTTAACAGATACTTGGAATCTAACAACAGGATTACAATACGAATACTACAACGGAAATAGTTACAATACTGTTGACGATTTATTAGGAGGTGATTTTTATGTAGATATAGACAACTTTGCTGATAGAGATTTCCCTAATGAGCCACATAAAGTTAGTAATGACCTTATGGACACAACACAAACAAAATATAAAGGAGACAGAATCGGACACGACTACGATGCTAACATTAATAAGCTTGGATATTGGGCAAATATTTCAAAGTCATTTGAAAATGCTAAAACTTATTTAGGCGTTAACGTTTCAAACACATCTATGTACAGATTTGGTAATAGACAAAAAGGTTTGTTCCCATACAATTCTTATGGTAAATCAGATGTATTGAGCTTTACCGATTACGGTGTTAAATTAGGTGGAGAGTATTATATCACAGGTAGAAATGTTTTAGCCTTAAACACATCATTCTATACACAAGCTCCTTATTTTCAAGATGCATTCGTTTCAGTAAGAACACGTAATGACGCTGTAAAAAATCTAGTTTCTTCAAAAGTACTATCGGCTGATTTGAATTACTACTACAGAGGTGAAAGATTCAAATTCCGTTCATCTGCATTCTATACTAGAATAACAGATTTAACAGATGTTATTAGTTACTACGACGATTCATACAACAACTTTGTGAACTACGTACTTACTGGTATCGGACAAGAATATACAGGAGTGGAAATTGGAGCTGAATACCAATTAAATGATGCCTTTAAAATTAAAGGAGCAGGTACAGTTGCTAGCTACACATACACTGACAATCCACTTGCAACAGTTACAGTTGACAACAGTGCAGATGTGTTAAGAGAAAATGAAGTAGTTTACTATACAGGTAGAGACATTGGTGGATCACCTCAATTAGCGGGTGCTCTTTCATTGGAATATTACAAACACTACTGGAGATTCTCTATCACAGGAAACTACCTAGGAAACAGATCGGTTACACTTAACCCTGCGAGATATACTCAAAGAGCTATTTATGTGAATCCTGATGTTAGTAATCCAATATTACGAGACAATTACGAAGCAATTCTTCATCAGGAAAAATTAGCTGATGCATTTACTGTTGATATTTCAGCAGGAAAGAGCTGGAGAATAAAGGGTCACTACCTAAGCTTCAACCTAAATGTTAGTAACATCTTAAACAACGAAGACATTGTTACAACAGGGTACCAACAATACCGTTTCGACTTTAAAGATGGAAATCCAGAAAAATTTGCTAACAAATATTATTTTGCTCAAGGAGTAAGAGTATTTGCCAATTTAAGTTTCAGTTTATAAATTAAAAACCAAATATAGATTATGTTAAGAAAAATGCTTTCATTAAGTAAAACTATGTCGCTAGTTTTAATGCTAGGACTTACGGTCGCTTCTTGTGAAAAAGAAGAGACGCCAATTCAACCGCCAAGCCCGGACCCAATACCAACAGTAAAAAGTATTGATGAGTCTTTTGATGGAACAAAATACGATGCTATTGATATAGAAGGATGGAACAACATCGTAGTAGAAGGAGACCAAGCATTTATGTATAACGAATTTAGCGGTAACAGTTATGCTAATATGTCTGTTTATAAAGCAGAAGGTGCTCGTGAAGCTTGGTTAATCACACCAATGCTTGATGT
Organism: Fusobacteriota bacterium; assembly: GCA_003973585.1. Next base: position 5,038 of record QNYN01000097.1, read on the forward strand.
AAAAGAGGCTACTCACAAATCTATCTCTTTCGATACAAGAGCAGATCACCTAGAAGGAGCTACTTTAGAGGTTTTCTCATGTACAAATTATGATGGAGGAAGTGATTTATCTAAATACACATGGACAAAGTTGGATGTAAAGTTAAGTACAGCTCCTGCTGATGGATATGGCAATTGGGTAAGTTCTGGAGACATTGACTTGAGTGAAACAGGAAATTGTGTTATTGCATTTAAATATGTTGGACATGCTGACACTAAAAAAGGAGGTTTCTCTATTGATAATTTCAAATTCAACCAAGAACCTGAAGTTCCTGAAGAAGGAAAAGGAACAGGTACTCTTGAAGATCCTTACGATATAATAAATGCTAAGGCAAATCAAGGAGAGAAGGATAACAAAATAATGAAATGGACTAAGGGTTACATTGTAGGTTTCATTGAAACAAAAGATGGAGACCCTAATAACGGTAAAGTTGTTTTCGGAACTTCTGATCATGTAAAAACAAATCTAGTTATTGCAAATTCTGCTGATGAAGCTGATGCATCAAAAACTATAGCTGTCCAATTACCTGCAAATTTCGTAAGAGACGATCTAAATCTAGTTGACAACAAAGGCAAACTAAAGACTGAAGTTTGGTTGAATGGTTCATTAGAAGCATATTTTGGGAAACCTGGTATAAAGAGTGTAGATTCTTATTCTCTAGATGGAACTAATGTAGTAGAAGCTCCTGATACAGGTATAATTGGAGAAGGAACACCTATTAATGGAGCTGATTTAACAGATAC
>QNYN01000019.1 GCA_003973585.1 Fusobacteriota bacterium
AAAGAATCAGGTGACTTTAAATAATTTATTGCATAACTTACATGCCCTAAAGTTTCTCCTTTTATATTTAATTTTCTAGCATTCCATACACCAGATCCTATAAATACAGCATCATAACTATCCTTTAATAAATCATCTACAGTTGTAGTATTCCCTATAATTTCATTAAATCTGAATTTAACTCCTAATTTAATTAATTTTTTCTCCATAAGACCTAGAATGTCATTGGATAGTCTAAAGTTAGGTACTCCATACCTTAAAACTCCTCCAATCTTTTCATGCCCTTCAAAAATAGTTATTCCATAACCTTTTTTAGCTAATATAAAGGCTAATGTTAATCCTGCAGGTCCTGAACCTACTATTGCAACTTTCTTATTTTTATTTTTTCCCTTTAAAAATTCTACTTTTTCTAAATATTTAGTTGATATATAGTTTTCTATTTTAGGAAAATCTATAGGTTCTCCTTTTATCCCCCTTATACAACTTCCCATACATTGATCTTCAAATGGACAAATCAACGAACAAACTGCTGACATGGGATTATTTTCAAATAAGATTTCTCCTGCTTCTAAATATCTTCCATCCATATAAAGTTTTATAATTCTAGGAATTTCTGTATTTACAGGACAAGCTGGTTGACACCTAGGAGCTTTACACAATAAACATCTTTCACTTTCTTCTTTTAAATTTATAAATTTCATAATTTTTCTTCCTCTTTTCTAATCTACTTTTTTTAACAATTCATCTTTTGATATAACTTTTAATACATTTTTTTCTACTCTGACTAAAATCCCCTCATCTACAAATTCTTTTAGTACTCGAGATAGAGAAGGCCTTGCTACCCCAAACATTTGTGCTATTTCCTTAATTGAATTTTGTAACACAACATTATTTTCCCTATTTATATTATTGAGTAAATAAGCTATTAATTTATTATTAATACTTTTATTGGCAAAAGAAAACCAGATTTTTTTTGATAAAAATTGAGTTTTATTACTTATAACTCCTAAATAATTTCCCAATAATTTTTCATTTTCTCTAAATAATCTAATTACTTCACCTTTAGGTATATAAATTAACTCTGACGATTCTTGAGTTATTACATCTACAGGGAATGTATTATCTTTTCCAAATATAAAAGCTCCTGCTAATAACTTTCCTTCTGATAGTCTATCTACTATTATAGAATCACCATTTAATTTTTGCATTTCTGTAAAAACTTTCCCCTTACTTAATATAATTAAATCTTCTATTTTATCTCCTCTAAAAGCTACAACATCATTTTTTTCTAATTTTTTTATTTTATATTTTAAATCTTTTAATAGAATTTTTAAATCCTTATCTGATATCCCATGAAAAATCTCTGTCTTTTTCAGTCTTTCTAATATTGACATAGATACCCTCCTAACTTTATCTTACAAAATGAGTATATTCTTTCTCCTCAAATTCATAATTAGGAATTTCTTTTTTTCCTAACTCTACTAACTTCATTGTTCTTGCCATATTTTTTCCTAAAACTCTCATAATTTGCTTCCCTTCTTCATCTTGCTCTAAATCACCAGGTGCTGTTCCATGGATAACATTCCAATAATTAGAAGTAGGCATAGTTAATTCACAATAATTCAAAAAGTTATTTAACTGAGTAAATGTTGGAATTCCTCCTGATCTTCTAACTGCAACTACCGATGCTCCTACTTTACCTCGTAGCATTGAAGATCCACCCATAACATAAAATGATCTATCTAAAAATGATTTCATTGTTCCTCCAATTGCTGCATAATGTACAGGAGATCCTAAAATTATTCCATCAGCTTCTTTCATTTTTTGAATCCATTCATTTACATAATTATCATCTTTTATAATACATTTTTCATCTAAATTTTTTCTACACATACCACAAGCCATACAACCTCTAATAATTTTATTTCCAACATGAATAACTTCTACTTCTATCCCTTCTTTTCTTAGCTCAACAGCTACCATCTCTATAGCTTGTGCTGTATTTCCATTAGCCTTTGGACTTCCATTAAATGCAACAACTTTCATAACTTATCATCTCCTCAGTTTCTTTATCATTAAAGTAACTTTTCTATATTATAGAGTATCATATAATTATTAATTTTTTGAATAAACTTTTTATTTTTCCTTTTTCCCTTTCTATTGTAAACTTATATTAACTGTAATTTTTATATAAAAAAAGGAGTTCTCATATGAAAATAATTTTTTCCCCTAGTAAATCTATGAATTTTAAAGATGCAAATAAAAACTGTAATAAATTAAATATTAGATTTCTAGATAGCACAAATATTTTAATCAACAATTTAAAAAACTTAAACTCTGAAGAATTGTCTAAATTAATGAAAATAAAAGGAAAAACCCTTGAAAATGTAATTAACTTCTACAAGAATTTTGAAATTTCTTCAGCACAAGAGGCTATTTATTCTTATAATGGTATTTCCTTTAAACAATTGGAGTTAAAAAAATATAATACCGACCAATTAAATTATCTAAATTCCAACTTAATTATTCTTTCGGCACTTTATGGAGTTGTTAGACCTTTGGATTGTATAAAAGAATATAGATTAGATATGACTATGAAACTACTAAAAGATCAAACTCTATATAATTTTTGGAAAGATAAAATTAAAGATTATTTTGATGAAGATGAATTAATTATTAATTTAGCTTCTAAAGAATTTTCAAAAATGGTTTCTAAACCTATGATTAATATTGATTTTAAAGAATATAAAAACGGAAATTATAAATCTATTAGTAGCTATTCAAAAAAAGGTCGTGGGATGATGTTAAATTTTATGATTAAAAATAGAATAACTAATATAGAAAAGATAAAAGAATTTAATTTAGATGGTTATAAATTAAACCCTACTCTTTCTGATGAGTTTAACTTTATTTTTACGAGATAAAATATTTTTGTGATATACTTATAAAGTTAATAAAGGTGAAGGAGGAATTTTATGTTTAAAGTAGAAGTGGGAAAAGGTCCACTTATGTTTATGTCTTATGCTAGAATTATGGAAGAAATAACTAAAGAAAAGAATTTAGAAGAACTAAAAGATGTTTTCTATGCTATCTTATATGATTTTGGAACTCCTATTGGGTGCGGAAGAATGAAGGTAGAAGGTGAACTTTATACTATTGATAATATCAAAATTTTTGATAAATTTCATACTGAAAGGTTGAGTTCTGACATCCATACACAACTTGAAAAAAAAGCTAAACTTTTAGGACTAAAGGAGAAAAAACAATGAAAAAATTATTAACATTATTCTTTTTAATATTTTCTATTACTTTTGCTATTCCAGATTTTGAGGAGTTAAAATGGGGTTTTACCATCGATGCTATCAAGGGATTTTATCCTAATTTAGAACAAAAGTTTTCCCCAGGTGAAGGTGTTACAAAATATGAATATTATCCAAAAAATTCTAATATTGGAAAAATAAGTTTTTATCTTTTTGAAAATAAATTATATAAAATAATTTCAGAATTTGACCCTACTAAAGTCAAACCCAAAGATGTTGGGAATATTGCTGATAAATATATAAAAAACTGGGGAAATCCAACTTCTGATACTATAGAAGAAGAATATAGTGATTTTACTATTAAAGGTAACAAGCAAACTTGGATTACTAGAAATACTTATATATCACTTATTGGGCAAGATTATATCAATAAAGATAATCAAATTTATGATTCAAAATTACTAATGGAATACGGTCTTATTGACCCTGCCAAAAGAAAAAACAACTCATCATTAAATGATTTAATATTAAATTAGGGAGGTACAAATGAAATATCAAAATGAATTAAAATATGTATTGGAAAAACTAGAATTTTTGACTCACTATCACTACGCTGAATCAATTATTCATTGGGACTTAGAAACAGGTGCTCCTAAAGAGGGAATAAAAAAAGCTTCTAAAGTACTAGGGTTTTATAGTGGAGAATCATATAAAATTTTAACAGAAGATAAATTTATTGAAAGTATTGAGTTACTTATGACTTCTTTAGATGAGCTAGATGAAATAAATAAAAAAATTATTATTGAAACAAAAAAAGATATAGATCAAATCAAAAAAATTCCATTAGATGAATACAAAGCATATAATGAATTAATATCACAAGCTCAAATTATCTGGGCTGAAGCTAGAGAAGAAAACAATTTCAAAAAATTTCAACCTTATTTAGAAAAAATAATTGCATATAATAAAAAATATGCTGATTATAAAGGATATCAAGAACATCCATATGACGCTCTATTAGATGATTATGAACCTGGAATGACAGTAAAAAAATTAGATGTTTTCTTTGCAGATTTAAAAAGTAAATTAGTTCCTTTAATTTTAAAAATTAACCAAAAGAAAAACTTTATCTCAGATGAAATTGTTAGAAAAGACTATAATATCGAAAAACAAAAAGAGTTTTCTATCTTTGTTGCCAAATATTTAGGTTTTGATTTTGATAGAGGATTATTAAAAGAAAGTGCACACCCTTTTTCTATGGGACTTAACAAATACGATGTTAGAATGACTACTAGATATACAATTAATGATATGCAATCTTCATTATTTGGAACATTACACGAAAGTGGTCACTCTATATATGAGCAAAATATTGGAGATGATATTTGGGAAACAATCCTAGGAACAGGAAATTCTATGGGAATTCATGAATCTCAATCTAGATTATATGAAAATTTAGTTGGAAGAACTATTGAATTTTGGACACCTATTTATTCAAAATTACAAGAAACATTCCCTGAAGTATTAAAAGATACTACTTTAGATGATTTTTATAAAGCAATCAATAAAGTAGAGCCTAGTCTTATCAGAGTAGAAGCTGATGAATTAACTTATTCTCTTCATATTATGCTTAGATACGAAATAGAAAAAGAACTTGTAGAAGGAAAGATAGAAGTTTCAGATTTACCTAAAATTTGGAATGAAAGGATGGAAAAATATTTAGGAATAGTACCTTCTACTGATGCAGATGGTGTTTTACAAGATGTTCATTGGTCTGCTGGGTTATTTGGATATTTCCCTTCATATGCCTTAGGTAGTGCCAATGCCTCTCAAATTATGAATACTATGAAAACGAAATTAAATGTTGAAGATATTCTAAAAAAAGGTGAATTAAATTTAATCAAAGATTATTTAGGAGAGCATATTCATAAATATGGAAGATTAAAAGATCCAAAAGAATTAATGGTTATTGCAACTGGAGAAGAGCCTAATTCAAAATATTATGTAGATTATCTATTAGAAAAATATAGTAAATTATATGAAATCTCTCTTTAAAATAAAAGCTTTTTCATAATTCTATATAAAATAATTAAGGAGCTAATTTTTCTTACAATTAGCTCCTTTTGTTTTATTCAACTAAAAAAGTTCCCATCATACCATTGTCTTCATGCTCTAAAATATGACAATGATACATAAATAAACCTTTATCTTCAAATTTTACTGCTATCCTTATTATTTCTCCTGGCTCTACAAAAATAGTATCTTTCCACCCATTTTCATAAGGTTGAGGAGGTCGTCCATCTCTAGATAATATTCTAAATTGTACTGCATGTATATGAAATGGATGTCCACTTAATGATTTATTACCATTTGAAACATCATTATTTCTTCGTCCCATCATGCCACCCATCATCATTTCACCTGTGGTATTTGATATTTCCCAAATTTCTACTTCATTTAATTTTACATATTCGTCTATTCTATTCATGTCC
>QNYN01000136.1 GCA_003973585.1 Fusobacteriota bacterium
CTTAATGTGAAGTTAATTGTTGTTTTATCTCATCAAAATCAGAAACTCCATCTAAATCTGTATCTTCTCCTCCTTCTCCAGAGTTTGATAAAGATCCAATTGAATTAAAGGCTATTGCTATAGTTTCATGAGCTTCTTTAGATAATGCTCCAAAAGACATAGCTCCTGCTACAAATCTTTTTAAGATACTTTCTTCTGATTCCACTTCTGATAATGGAATAGGATTTTTATTTAGAGTAAAATAGTCTCTTAGCGTTCCCTTTATCTCGTGAAAATTATGAGAATATTCTTTAAATTCTTTATAGTCATTTGAAGAGATAGCACTATGAAGTTTTTTAATCATTTCATATGAATTTTTATGTGCTAATCCACTTTTTAAAGCTATAAATTCTCCAATACTTTTTTTATAAGAGTATTCAGCTTTTTCTCTAAAAATAACCTCTTTTTGTATATCTTCTATATCTAATCCTTCAAGATCTGAAGAAGTATTTCCTAGATACTTATCACAAAGATTTCTAGATAATCCAATACTTTCAAAGATTTTAGCTCCTCTATATGAGGCAACTGAAGAAATTCCCATTTTAGACATTATTTTTTGTATACCACTATCTACTGCATTTAAATATTTAGTTGTATCAAGATTTTTTACTGCAAGATATTCTAAAACAAGGTATGGATTTACAAGGTCAGCACCATATCCAATAAGAAGTGCATAATGAGTAATCTCACGGATTTCTCCACTTTCTACTGCTAAACCTACTCTTCCCCTTAATCCTTTTTCTACAAGTGCATGGTGTACTGCAGAAACACTAAGTAACATAGGAATAGATCTATTTGTATTTTTATCACTAAGGATAATATTTTTATTTTCTTCTGCATTTGAAATAGCAGTTTCTATTATATTTTTTAGTGAATCTTCCATATTGTCTTTAAATTCTGTTGAAATAATAACTGAATTTAATTGTTTTAATTCTTCAAGATATTCATTTACTATTATAGGAGAAGAAAATTGATAGATAGTTCCTCTATCTTCCTTTGAATCTAAAAGATTTTTCTTTCCTCCAAAATAAGAAGTAATAGAAAAAATTGATTTTTCCCTTATAGAATCAGTAGGAGGATTAGTAACTTGAGCAAATTTTTGCTTGAAATAATCAAAGAATAATCTAGGATTTTCCTCATCTAAGATAGCTAAAGGTGCATCGTAATTTGTAGAAGCTACAGTTTCTTTTCCTTCCTTTGCTAGGTGTTCTATAGACATATCGATGTCCTCTTTAGTATATGAATATCTGTGTAAAAGTTCTTCTACTTCTTCTGTACTTAAAGTAGCCTTTACTTCTCCTATATTATTATATTTTTTTAGATTTTTTGTTTCTTCTTTGTAGTCTGTTCCACTTATAATTTTTTCTATGATTTCATCACGGGTAAGTAATTTTTGTTCTATAAGGTCTAAATGTAAAAATTCCCCAGCACTTAATTTTCCACTATAGGCAATTTTAGGAAATTCTGTATCTAACACTCCCATTTCAGAAGAAATAATAAGTTTATTATCTTTAGTTATAGTATATCTCATAGGTCTTAATCCATTTCTATCTAGTGATGCAAATATCTCATCACCATTAGAAGTAATAAGCCCAGCTGGACCATCCCAAGGTTCCATTACTAGAGATTTAGCTTCATAATATTCTTTTAATTTTTGTTCTAATGTATCGTTTTTTTCCCAAGCTTGGGGAACTAAAGTTGTAATTATTTCAGGAAGTTTTTTCCCAGTACACATCATAAATTCCACAACACTATCAAGATTAGCACTATCTGAATTTTCAGGGCTAGTAAGTGGGAATATTTCTTCTATTTGCTCTTTTGAATATTCTTTAGAATAAGTATCATTTTTTCTAGCTTCAATCCAAGCTGTATTACCATTTATAGTATTGATTTCACCATTGTGTTCGACAATTCTAAAAGGTTGTGCAAGATCCCATGAAGGAAGTGTATTAGTACTAAATCTTTGATGAACCATAACATAGGCTGATTTAAAACTTTCTTCAGAAAGATCAATGTAAAACTCATGAAATTGTTTAGGTGTAATAAGTCCTTTGTAAACTACTGTTTTATTAGAAAATGAAGCAAAATAAAATTCTTTTTTTAATATCCCTTTAGCAGAAATTCTTTTTTCTATTTTTTTTCTAAGTTTATATACAAAAAAATCATTTTCATTTTGAGGAACCTTTATAAAATATTGATATATATATGGAAGGGATTTTTTTGCACTAGTTCCAAGAATTTCTTCTTTAATAGGAACTTCCCTTTCAGCAAGAATAGTACTTTTTGCTAAAGATATTTCTTCTGAAATTATATCTATACAAGTTTTTCTCAAAACTTCGTCTTTAGGAAGAAATGTCATAGCTACATGGTAATCACCATGGATACCGACTTTTTCTTTAAAAAATTCCTTTGGAATTTGAACTAAAAGACCTGCTCCATCTCCACTACCGTCCCTTAAAGATCCACCACGATGTTCTAATCTATTTAATATTTTTATTCCATCTCTTACTATTTGATGTTGTGGAATATTATTTATATTTGCTACTACTCCTATTCCACAATTTGAATGTTCTTTCATAAAATCCTCCTTGATTTCAAGTTTTTACCTATATTTTAGTATAATGATATTATATTTTTATATACTTTATCCTTTAATGATATATTCTTTAAATGATGATGTCAATTATTATTTTACTAAAATCCAAAATATGACACATTATATATTTTTAGTTTAAATTTAATTTAAATTTAGTTGAAATGATTAAAGTCTTATTTTAATATATTTTTGGGGAAAAGTGGTCAAAAATTATCAACTAAAAAAAGGATTTTTATTCTAACAGAGGTAAAATAGTTGAAGAAAACTTATTATTATTTACACTTAATAATAAAATTTTTTAATTAAAGGAGGTTAGATATGAATCAAGAAAAATTTACACAAAAAAGTCTTGAAGCTTTGTCAGGAGCTCATGAATTTGCACTGAAGTATAAACATAGTAGTATAAAAAATGAGCATCTAATATTAGCTTTAGTTGGGCAAATAAATGGATTAATACCTAAATTACTAGAAAAAATGGGGAAGAATAGTTCTGCTTTAATAGATAAAGTAGAAGAAACTCTAAGGGGATTTCCAACTGTAGATAAAGTCAGCCCTGAAAGTATTTACATGGATAGAGAACTGGCTAGTAACCTTGATAAAGCAGAAAAAATGGCAAATGAGATGGGAGATACTTATATAAGTGTTGAACATTTATTCATGACATTAATTAAAACTAAAGTATTAAAAGATGAAGGGATTACTCTAGATACTTTTAGAGCTGCCCTTAAAGAAGTAAGAGGAAATCAAACTGTAAACACTCAAAATCCTGAGGGAGTATATGATGTTCTTAATCAATATGGTGTTGATTTATGTGAAGAAGTTCGAAAAGGAAAAATTGACCCTATAATAGGAAGAGATGTTGAAATAAGAAGAGCAGTACAAATATTATCGAGAAGAACAAAGAATAACCCTATATTAATTGGAGATCCTGGAGTAGGAAAAACTGCTTTAGTAGAAGGATTAGCTCAAAGAATCGTAAATGGAGATGTACCTGATAATTTAAAAGATAAGACAGTATTTTCTTTAGATATGGGATCTTTAATTGCAGGAGCAAAATATAGAGGTGAATTTGAAGAAAGATTAAAAGCTGTAGTTAAAGAATTAGAAGCAAGTAATGGAAAAATTGTATTATTTATAGATGAAATTCATACTATTGTAGGAGCAGGAAAATCAGATGGTGCTATGGATGCTGGAAATCTATTGAAGCCTATGTTAGCTAGAGGAGAAATAAATGTAATTGGAGCTACTACTATTGATGAATATAGAAAATATATAGAAAAAGATAGTGCTTTAGAAAGAAGATTTCAACCAATTATGGTAAACGAACCAACAATAGAAGATAGTATATCTATCCTTCGTGGATTAAAAGAAAAATATGAAGTTTTCCATGGTATTAGGATAAGTGATAGTGCTATTGTATCAGCTGTAGTACTTAGTGATAGATATATTACCGATAGAAATCTCCCTGATAAAGCAATAGATTTAATAGATGAAGCAGCTAGTAAAATAAAAACAGAAATGAATTCTATGCCTGTAGAATTAGATGAACTTACTAGAAAAGCTATGCAATATGAAATAGAAAAAGAAGCTTTGAAAAAGGAAAAAGATCAAGGAAGTAAAGACAGATTAGAAAATCTTGAAAAAGAATTAGCAGAATTAAATGAAAAAATATCAGTTTTAAAAGCTCAATGGGATTTAGAAAAAAATGATGTAAGTAAGGTACAACAAATAAAAGAGCAAATAGAAGAGGTAAAATTAGAAATAGAAAAAGCCAATAGAGAAGCTAATTTACAAAAATTAGCAGAATTACAATATGGAAAATTACCTCAATTGGAAAAAGAGTTAGAAATTGAAGAAGGAAAAATGGAAGATGAGAAAAAAACAAATAGTAGACTAGTAAAAGAAGTTTTAGATAGTGAAGAGATAGCTGAAACATTAAGTTCTTGGACAGGAATACCAGTTAATAAACTAATGGAAGGGGAAAAGGAAAAAATCCTTCATTTAGAAGATAGTATCAAGTCGAGGGTAGTAGGACAAGAAGAAGCTATTAAAAGTATTTCAGAATCAATTATAAGAGCTAGAGCAGGATTAAACGATCCAAATAGACCTATGGGTTCATTTATTTTCTTAGGGCCTACAGGTGTGGGAAAAACATATTTAGCAAAAACATTAGCTCTAAATTTATTTGATGATGAACACAATATGATAAGGATAGATATGAGTGAATACATGGATAAATTCTCTGTAACTAGACTTATTGGAGCACCTCCAGGATATGTAGGATATGAAGAAGGAGGGCAACTTACAGAAGCTGTTAGAAGAAAACCGTATTCAGTTATCTTATTAGATGAAATAGAAAAAGCACATCCAGATGTATTTAATATTTTATTACAATTATTAGATGATGGTAGACTTACTGATAGTAAGGGAAAAGTTGTTAATTTCAAAAATACTATTATTATCATGACAAGTAACTTAGGTAGTGAATACATAGTAGAAGATCCTCAAGTAGGAGAAGCTACTAAAAAAATTGTAATAGATAATTTAAAATCTAGATTTAAACCTGAGTTTATAAACAGAATAGATGATATTATAGTATTTAAAGCATTAGATAAAGATAGTGTAAGAAATATAATAAGTTTAATAATAAAAGATATTAACAATAGACTTAAAGATAAATATATTCAATTAGAGTTTGAGCCTGAAGCTATTGATTATATTATCGACAAATCTTATGATTTAGTATTTGGAGCTAGACCTATAAAACGATATCTTCAAAAAGAAGTTGAAACTAATCTAGCTAAATTAATCCTAAAAGGAGATGTAGTAGAAGGAGATACTGTAAATGTAAGAATTGAAAATGATACTCTAACTTTTGGGGTAATAAAAAAAGTATAATTTATTATAAGTATCAAAAAATTAATGGAGAGCTTTATTTTGCTCTCCATTTTAAATTAATAATAAATTTTTGAAAATAAAAAACCTTCTTAGCTAATAGAATATTACTTATCAGCTAAGAAGGTTAAATTTTTTACACTAAATTTGGGATACTCCTAAATTAAATTTATA
>QNYN01000008.1 GCA_003973585.1 Fusobacteriota bacterium
CTTTTATATTTTTATATTGTTTTAAAGTCTTCTAATTTTTTTCTTCTACTAGGGTGTCTTAATTTTCTAAGAGCTTTTACTTCTATTTGTCTTATTCTTTCTCTAGTAACTTTAAATATCTTTCCAACTTCTTCTAAAGTTCTAGGACATCCATCATCTAAACCATACCTAAATCTTAATACTTTTTCTTCTCTATCACTCAAACTAGATAAAACCTCATTTAACTGTTCTTTTAATAATGTTTGGTTTGTTTCTTCATAAGGACTTAGCATTTTGTTATCTTCTACAAAATCTCCTAATTCACTATCTTCTTCACTTCCTACTGGAGTTTCTAATGAAATAGGATCTTGGTTCATTTCTAAAATTGCTTTTACTTTTTCTGTTTCCATTCCTAGCCTTTTTCCTAATATCTCAGGAGTAGCCTCTTTTCCTGTTTCTTGTAAATAAATTCTAGCTTCTTTTTTTATTTTATTTATTGTTTCTATCATATGAACTGGTATTCTAATAGTTCTACCTTGGTCAGCTATGGCTCTTGTAATAGCTTGACGAATCCACCATGTTGCATAAGTTGAAAATTTGTATCCTTTAGCATGTTCAAATTTTCCTACAGCCTTCATTAATCCAATATTTCCCTCTTGAATTAAATCTAATAACTTTAATCCTCTATTTGTATGTTTTTTAGCTATACTTACTACTAATCTAAGGTTAGCTTCTACAAGTTGGTTTTTTGCCCATTCATCACCTGCATCTGACATCTTTGCTAACTCTATTTCTTGATCATGTTTTAATAACGGAACTTGTCCTATCTCTCTTAGATACATTTTGATAGGTTCATCTACTGCTACCCCACCTTCTAAAAGTTTTTTTGTATCTAGTTCTTCTCTAGTTATTTCTCTAACTTTTTTAGGGTCAAATTCTGAATCATCTTCAGGTAAAGTTGATTTTATAAGCATTGATTTTTTTGCTATTGGAGTTTCTTCTTTTTTTTCTTTTTTAGATTTCTTTATTTTTTTTAATTCTTTTTCACTTACTATTTTAATCCCTTGTTTCATCATACCATCTATAAACTTTTCTATCTTTTCTGGATCAAAGTCATCTTGAAGTTTAGAATTAATCTCTTCATACGATATTATTTTTTCATCTGCTGCCTTTTTAACAATTTCACGAACTTTTTCACTTCTTATAAACTCTTTCATTTTGCCTCCTCAATACCTTTCAAATCAAATTTCCATAGAAATAAATTCTTTATAACTAGATTCTAATTCCTCAATATTTAAACTTCTATTTATCATAACTTTTATTTTTTGACATTTCAAAAATAATTCCATTTTTTTCTCATTTTTATAAAAAATCATTTTTTCATCAATTTCTTTTATAAACCATCTTTTATAAACTTCAATATAATCTTCTAAAATTTCAGTTTCTGTTTTTGTAAAGAAATTTGTTAATATATCAAAAATTATTGCTTGTTCATCTTTTTCTAACTGAAAAAATTCACCATTAAGTAATTTTGTTACACAAATTTCTCCTTCATTTTCACTAATTACACTGAATATTTTCTGTACAAATGGTGATTTCAGAGTTTTATTTTTAAAAATTTCAAAATATTTTTTATCCTTTAAGGATAATTTTAATGTCTCTAATTCAAGAGCATCTACTTTCATTGTTTTGCTACTATTTGAAGTATCTATTCTAGAAATATCTATTTTTTTATTAATAAAATTACTTTTATTTTCTGTAATTAAAATTTTTCTTAATATATCGATATTTTTTTCCATCTCTAAAGATACTGCTAATTTGTCTAAATATAACATTTTCTCTAGTTCTGTCTCTACAGATCTAAAAAAATCTTTAAATCTATCTATAAAATTTTGTTTTGCCATAAAATTGCTTAAATCATATTCTTTACTATAATAATTATATAAAAAGTCAAAAATTTCTTTAGAAGTTTTTACTGCTTCTAAAAATTTAGATTTACCATATTCTTTTAAAAATTCATCTGGATCTTTAGCGTTTTCTAATTCTAAAACTCTAATATTAAATCCATATTTTTTTAAAATCAATCCTGCTTTTTCTGTTGCTACTCGACCTGGATTATCCATGTCAAAAGCAAGTATTACATTAGAAGTATATCTTTTCAATAATTCTGCTTGTTCATCTGAAAAAGCAGTTCCTAATGGTGCTAATGCCACATCAAACCCATAAGAATGAGCTGCTAAAACATCCATATACCCTTCCATTAAAAATGCATAATTTTTTTTTCTAATATTACTACCTTTGTTTTTTATTCCATAAAGATTTCTTCCTTTATGAAAAACAGGCGTTTCTGGTGAATTAAGATATTTAGCAATGTCTTTCCTATCGCTCATGGTTCTTCCACCAAAAGCAATTACATTTCCAGTAGGAGAATAAATTGGGAAAATTATTCTATCCCTAAATGTGTCATAATATCCCTTTTCTCCTCTTTTTATTAATCCTAATTTCTCTAAAATTTCTGGTTCATGTCCAAGGCTAACCATATAATTATATAGAGAATCCCAACCTCTTGGTGCATAACCTAAATCATTTTTCTCTATAAAATCTGGTTTCATCCCTCTTTTATTTAAATATTCTAATGCTTCTCTACCATTATTTGAAAAGATGTTTTCTTTAAAAAATGAAAGTGCTTTATCTAATATTTCATAATATTTTTTATTTTTATTCTTTGAAAAATTTCCACTTATAGGAGCTATCTCTAATTTATATTTTTTACTAAGATCAAATATAGCTTCTGCATAGGTTAATTTATTAAATTCCATATAAAATTTAACAACATTTCCTCCTGCTCCACACACAAAACATTTATATATATTTTTAGAAGGACTCACTATAAATGAAGGGTTTGTATCCTTATGAAAGGGACAAAGACCTTTATAGTTTGAACCTGCTTTTTTTAATTCTACATGTTCTCCTATAACGTCTACAATATTTAATTGTGTTATTATCTTTTCAACATCTTCATTCCTAAATCTCATAA
Source organism: Fusobacteriota bacterium (assembly GCA_003973585.1). The sequence continues at coordinate 3,017 of QNYN01000008.1, forward strand.
AAACACCTAACTCAAATTATTTTGATACTACATTCCATTATATCTTATAATACAAAATATTTCAACTGATTTTTTACTGTTTTTGTGCATATCTCCAAACAGAACACAAGCCTGAGTAGACCCCAGGCTTGTAATTATTTTTCATTAATAATTTTTTACATAAATTTAACAAAAACTGGTACTAATACCAATGAAACTATTGACATTAATTTTATTAAAATATTAAGTGAAGGCCCTGAAGTATCCTTAAATGGATCTCCTACTGTATCTCCTACTACTGCTGCTTTATGTCTATCTGATCCTTTTCCATCACCATCATATCCTGCTTCTATTTGCTTTTTAGCATTATCCCAAGCTCCACCAGCATTGGCCATCATAATTGCCATTAATATTCCTGTTACTAAAGCTCCAGCTAATAATCCCCCTAAAGCTTCTACAGACCATATCCCAATTAAAACTGGAGCTAATACTGCTAATACACCAGGTACTATCATTTCTTTTAATGAAGACTTTGTAGATATATCAATACATTTTTTATGATCAGGTTTTTCTGTATAATCCATTATTCCTGGATGTTCTCTAAATTGTCTTCTTACTTCTTCTACCATTTCCATTGCAGCTTTTCCTACTGCTGTCATAGTTAATGCTGAAAATAAGAATGTTAACATTCCACCAATAAATAAACCTGCTATTACTTTAGGATTAGTTATATCGATTATTAATGGTCTTCCAACTAAAGCCTCTATAGATTGCTTATAAGCTGCAAATAATGACAATGCTGTAAGTGCTGCTGACCCTATTGCAAATCCTTTTCCTACTGCTGCTGTAGAGTTTCCTACTGCATCTAATTTATCAGTACATTCTCTTACTTCTTCTGGTAAATCACACATCTCTGCTATTCCACCTGCATTATCTGCTACTGGACCATAAGCATCTACTGCTACTACCATTCCTGTAGTTGATAACATACCTACTGCTGCTATTGCTATTCCGTATAATCCTGCAAAGTTAAATGCTACTAAGATTGCTAATACAATAACTATTATAGGAGCTACTGTAGATTCCATTCCTACTGCTAACCCTTCAATTATTGCTGTTGCAGGTCCTGTTTTAGCTGCATCTGATATTCTATTTACAGATTTTTTCCCTGTATCAGTATATAATCCGGTAAAATGAGCTATTATCAATCCTGCTACTAATCCTGCTACTATTGCATAAAATACTCCCATAGGAATACCTAAAAATTTAATAACTCCAAATGCTCCTATTAATGCTAAAACACCAGAAATTCTAGTTGCATTTTCTAATTTATGATAAACTTGATCTGGATCATTAGTTTTAACTGTAAATGTTCCAATTATAGAAGCTATTATTCCAACAAATGCAATTAATATAGGTGCTATTATAAGTGCTATTCTTTGTCCTGGCATAAGCCCAGATAAAGTTGCTCCTAATGCCATTGTTGCAATCATCGATCCAACATATGATTCAAATAAGTCGGCTCCCATTCCTGCTACGTCTCCTACATTATCCCCTACATTGTCAGCGATAGTTGCTGGGTTTCTCGGATCATCTTCTGGTATTCCTGCTTCTACTTTACCAACAAGGTCTGCTCCTACATCTGCTGCTTTAGTATAGATTCCTCCTCCTACTCTTGCAAATAATGCTATTGATGAAGCTCCCATTCCAAATCCTGTTATAATTTCCATATTTCCACCAAATAATATAGTTAATAAAGAAACCCCAATAAGTCCTAATCCTACTACTGCTAGTCCCATTACTGCTCCACCAGCAAATGCCACATCTAGTGCCTTTGCTAATCCACCATCACGAGCTGCTATTGCAGTTCTACCATTTGCTTTTGTTGCAATTCTCATTCCTATATTTCCAGCTATTGCCGATGTAATAGCTCCTAGTACAAATGTTAATGCTACATATGGACTTAAAAAGAATCCTAATAGTAGTGCTACTCCTAATACAAACCACACTAACACTTGATATTCAGCTTTTAAGAAGGCCATTGCTCCTTCTCTTATTGCTTCTGTTATTTCTTCTACTTTTGCATCATTAATTTCATATTTATTAACTTTTGTAGCATAATAAAATGAAGCTATTAATGCTAAAATTCCACCTAGTATTCCTAACGACAGTAAACCAATCATATCTCATCTTCCTCCTATAAATTTTGTTTCTTCTTAAAATCTAAAATTTTAAGTTCGATCATTAATCATACAAATAGTTTTATATAAGTATGATTTAATTCCAATTAGAGTATAGTTTATTTTTTGGTTTTTTCAAAATTTATTTTTTATTATAAAAAAACTCGAGATTAGTCCCGAGTTTTAGAATTATTTAATATTTATCCCATTCTTTATTTTCAGTACTATATTTTCCTGGTTCATTAAAGTTTACATCACCTTCCCCTGTTATATCCATAGTTACTGTTCCAC
>QNYN01000188.1 GCA_003973585.1 Fusobacteriota bacterium
AAAATAATAATGTTACGAAAAACAGGAAAAGGAACAACGACCCTCATAGGGAAAGTTTTTGATGAAAATAAACAAGGTTTAAGTGGTGTAGAAGTAAGTCTTGGAGATACTAATTATAAGCCTGTAAAAACTAAATCTGGAGGGATATTTATTTTCGATAATATAAGACCTGGTGTTTATATTATCAAAGTAGAAAAAAGTGGATATACAACATCTAGTGAAGTAAAAAATATAGAAGCAGGAAAAATCACAGAGGTAGATATCACTTTAGATAGAAAAAATAAAGAAGGAAAAGTTACTGTAAAAAGGGAAGAAGGGATAAGAGGAAAAGAATTTGGAAGAAGTATATCAAGTAATGGAAAAGAAGAAAAAACAGAAAGAATTCAATTAAAACACGCATTTGCAGAAGACATAAAAAATATTGTAGATTCTATTTTAGGAGAATCTATAAAGATAACTTCATTTCCTAAATTGCATATGTTAGTTATAAAAGGTGATGAAGCAAATATAGAGATAGCTAAAAAATTAATAGAAGATTTAGATCGTTCAACTAAGCAAGTAAGAATAACAGCACAAGTTTTAGATACTACAGATAATTTATTTGAAGATTTAGGATTTAATTGGTTATTTTCAAATAAACCATCGGATTTAAACAATGCAGAACAAGGGGGAAGTATTGGAATTTTACCTGCTAATCCAGTAACTGGAATAGTTGGTGGAACAAGTTTTATGAATTTTGTAGATATATTTAATGATGGGAAAAATTTATTAAGTGTTTCAATAAATATGTTGCAAAACACTGAAGATCTTTCAATTTCTTCTGTTCCTTCAATAGTTATTGTAAATGGAGAAGAAGCTGAATTTAGAGTTACAGAAGAAGTAATAGTAGGAGAAAGGGAAGAATCAGATGATGATAATAACCGAGTAAAAGAACCTATATTTCAAGAGGCAGGAACAATATTTAAAGTAACTCCTACAATAAGAGAAGGAATAAATGAACCAGACACAATAATTTTGGATATTTCATCGGAAGTTAGTGATTTTAAATTAACAAAATCAGGGACATACAATGATAAAGGTGGATCAAAAATTCAAAGTAATATTACAACTAAAATTCAAGTTCAAGATGGAGATATTATATTTATTGGGGGATTAAAGAAAACAAAAGTAAAAGAAACTGTAAATAAAGTTCCTATTTTAGGAGATATACCATTTCTGGGAGCTTTATTTAGAAATACTTCTACAACTAATAATGTAAGACAAATTTATATACAAATTACAGCAGAAATAGTTGATAATAAAAATAGAAATATTGATATAGATTTACAAAAATTTAAATCTAATCCTGCTACTACAGGGGAGTTGAAAAGAATTTATCCCCAACTTTAGATATTTTAAGAATTAAAAAATCAAGAAAATAAAAGGGAACGGAAAGTAAATTTATACTTTCGTTCCCTTTAGTTATTATAGTAATTCTATTCCTTTTTCTCTACATTCCTCGATCATTTGCTTAGGCCAAGTAGAAGCTTGAACTTCCCCAATATGAGCTTTTTCTAAAAAGTACATACAAATTCTAGATTGTCCAATTCCACCACCAAGAGTAAATGGAAGTTCGCCATTTAAAAGAGCTTTATGGAATTCTAACTCAGTTTTCCACATAACATCTTCTTTTTCAAGTTGATCTAAAAGAGATTCTTTACTTACTCTGATTCCCATAGAAGATAACTCAAAAGACTTATCTAAAATTGGATTCCAGAATAAAATATCTCCATTTAATGACCAATCATCATAATCTGGAGCACGACCATCATGTTTTTCACCAGATATAGGAAGTTTGTCTCCTATTCCCATAATGAATACAGCACCATATTTTTTTGTGATAGCATGTTCTCTTTCTTTAGGAGTAAGTTCTGGATACATTTCTTCTAATTCAATAGCAGAAATAAAATGAATATCCTCAGGTAAAGTATTTGTAAGAACTGGGTATTCTCTTTTTATATAACTTTCAGTTTTTCTAAATGCGTTATATATTCGTCTTACAATAGTTTTTAATTTATCAATATTTCTTTCTTCTTCTAAAATTATTTTTTCCCAATCCCATTGATCTACATATAAAGAATGGATTTCAGAAAGTTCTTCATGTTTTCTAATGGCGTTCATATCAGCATATAATCCTGTATGTGGTTTAAATCCATATCTGTGTAATGCCATTCTTTTCCATTTAGCTAAAGAGTGAACAATTTCTAGTCCATCTTCAAAATCTGTAGAAAAAGAAACTGCTTTTTCAGAACCGTTTAAGTCATCGTTTAATCCAGTAGTTTTTTTAACGAAAAGAGGAGCAGAAACTCTAGTTAAGTTAAGCTCATATGATAGAGCATTTTCAAAATAGTCCTTTAATTTTTTGATTGCGATTTCTGTTTCCATTAATGATAATTTACTTTTGTACTTTTCCATAATAGTACCTCCAAATTTTTTTAAGATTATGAGACTAAATAAATAAAAAAACATCAGAGCAAATTGCCTTGATGCTTCTTTTAGTGTCTAAATGAAGGATTCGAGGCATCTGCATCTTGTTGTTATTACAAAATGGATTTGCCTAAAGATAACAAATTGTTATCGATTTACAAATCCCTTCATATTATTATTTATATTATTAAAAATCAAAGTTAGTTTATACATAATTTTGCTCCCTATAATCTATTTATAAGGTATTATATACTCATAAAATTAAAATGTCAAATATAAAAACAAAAATTATTAAAAAATGGTACAAATTAAAAATATTTAAATGGTGAGTAAATTGCTTTTAAACGGTATTTTATGGTATACTTTATAAGTTAAAGTGTTAAATTTTATAGAAAAAAATTGAATTATAGGAAGTGAGAATAGATGTTTAAAAAATTAGATGAAGTAGTAAAAAAGTATGAAGAATTAAATGCGTTATTAGCAACACCAGAGGTTGCAACAGATCATAAGAGAATGATTGAGTATAACAAAGCAATCAATGACATGGAAGATATTGTAATAAAATATAAAGAATATAAAGGTTATCAAGATGAGTTAGAATTCATTAAAGAAAATTTAAAAGATGAAAAAGATGAAGAAATGAAAGAAATGATGTTAGAAGAAAAAGCTGAGATAGAAGAAAAAATGCCTAAATTAGAAGAAGACTTAAAAGTTTTATTATTACCAAAAGATCCTAATGATGATAAGAATGTAATCGTAGAAATCAGAGGTGGAGCAGGTGGAGATGAAGCTGCTTTATTTGCTGGGGATATCTTTAGAATGTATACAAGATATGCAGAAAGAAGAAAATGGAAAATAGAAGTAATGGAGAAAAGTGAAATAGGTGTAGGAGGATTAAAAGAAGTAATTTTCTTAATCAAAGGGCAAGGTGCTTATTCTAGATTAAAATATGAATCGGGAGTACATAGAGTACAAAGGGTACCTGAAACAGAATCGTCTGGAAGAATTCATACTTCTACAATTACAGTAGCTATATTACCTGAAATTGATGATGTAACACAAGTTGATATTAAGACATCAGACCTTAAAATAGATACATATAGATCAGGAGGATCAGGAGGTCAGCATGTTAATACTACTGACTCTGCAGTAAGAATTACTCATATTCCTACAGGAACAATAGTTCAATGTCAAGATGGTAGATCACAACTAAAAAATAGAGAACAAGCAATGAAAATATTAGCAGCAAAATTATATGAAGCTGAAGTTGAAAAGCAAAGATCTGAAGTAGAAGGAAATAGAAAATTACAAGTAGGAACAGGAGCTAGATCAGAAAAAATAAGAACTTATAATTTCCCACAAGGAAGGGTAACAGACCATAGAATAAAACTTACACTACATAGATTAGACTATATCTTAGATGGAGATTTAGATGAGATAATTGATGGACTAATCACTTTTGATCAAGCAGAACAACTACAAAATATGGTGGACTAATGAAAAATTTATTAGATATATTAAAATGGAGTGAGGAGTATTTTTCAAAATACTCCTTTTCTAAACCTAGATTAGAAGCAGAAAAGGTAATATCTCATGTACTATCTATCGACAGGATACTTTTATATGCTGAATATGATAGACCTCTTGTAGATGAAGAAAGGGTAAAAATAAAAAAATATATCCTTCAAATGATAAAGAGTAAAAAAGGTTTTGATGAAATTTTAAAAGATGAAAATGAAAACAAAAACAAGACAAAAATGAAAGATAAGAATATAGATGTAGTTGAAGAAAAAGATGACGAAAAAGATAAAAAAGAAAAGAAAAAAAACAAAAAAGAGTTTTTAGAATTATTAACAAAAAGCACTGTATATCTAAAGAAAATGGGGTCAAAAGAAGCAAAATTAGATGTAGAACATGTATTTAGCTATGTTTTAAAAGTACCTAGATTACAGATGACATTGACTTTTGATAGAGAAATAACCGATGATGAAAAAAGAAAAATTCGAGAGATGTTAATAGAAATAGGAAAGAAAAAAAGACCATTACAATATGTATTGGGATTTGAAGAGTTTTATGGTTATAAGTTTTATGTAGATGAATCTGTACTTATTCCAAGACCAGAAACAGAATTATTAGTGGAAAAATGTATAGCACTTATGGAAAATATAGAAGAGCCAAAAATTTTAGATATTGGAAGTGGAAGTGGAGCTATTTCTATTAGTTTAGGAAAAGAGCTTACAAAATCTATGGTATTAGGAGTGGATATTAGTGAAAAAGCTCTTGAAATAGCTAAAAAAAATTAAAAAAATAAATGAAGCAACAAATGTGAAATTTATGAAATCAGATATATTAGAAGGGGTTAATTATAAAAAGTTTAATTTAATAGTATCAAATCCTCCTTATATACCAGATTATGAATATGAAGAATTAGAAGATAAAGTATTAAAATATGAACCAAAGTTAGCTTTAACAGCTCCTAATAATGGATTATATTTTTATGAAGAAATATCAAAAAATGCTCCTAATTATTTAGTAGAAAATGGATATTTAGCTTTTGAAATAGGATATAATCAAGGGGAAGAAGTTAAAAAAATAATGGAAAAAAATGATTTTAGAAATGTAGAAGTGTATTATGACTATGCAGGATTAGAAAGAATAGTAATAGGAGTAATAAGTAAAAAAGAAAAATAATTTACTATAAAAAAGGGGGGCATATGAAAGATAGTCAACAGTTTGACGATTTTGAGGATATAATTGAATTTTTAAAGGAAAAGTTTTTTGGGAGAACTCGTAAAGAGAGGAAACCAGAAAATAATAATAATTCAAATAAAGATATCCATGTGAGATTTAAAGGGGGATTAGGAGGAATAATTATATTATTCTTTTTAATATTTTTAGGAACAGGTATTTACCAAGTAGGGCCTGATGAAG
>QNYN01000017.1 GCA_003973585.1 Fusobacteriota bacterium
TTTTCATCATGGAGAAAAACATTTTGGATATTTTCAATTAATATATTTAAAAAAAAATAATTTAGAAAAAAATAGATTAGGTGTAGTAGCTAGTAAAAAAACTGGCAATGCTGTTTGTCGAAATAAATTAAAAAGACTTTTTAGGGAAAATTTTAGAAAGCAAAATAAGAATTTAAAGCAAGGATATGATATAATTTTTATTGCTAAAAAAAATGCTGGAGAACAATTTAAAACTTTAAATTTATCTATGATAGAAAAAGATAGTTTAAAAATATTTAAGAGGGCTAAAATATTATTATGAAGTACATATTAATATTTTTAGTAAAAATCTATCAATGGTTTATATCACCTCTTTTGAAAAAAAATTGTAGATTTCAGCCTACATGTTCAAGTTACATGATATTAGCAATTAAAAAATATGGAAGTATAAAGGGTACTTACCTTGGTTTAAAAAGATTATCAAAATGTCATCCTTTTCACGAAGGAGGGTACGATCCTGTACCGTAAGCAATAAGGAGGAGTTAAGTGGGATTTATCGGAACTATATATGGGGGACTTCAAAATATATTAGAAAGTTCTATCCAAATGATGTATGGAGTTTTTGGAAATTATGGTTTAGCCATAATAGGTATAACAATATTAATAAAATTAGTATTATTACCTCTTACATTAAAACAAGACAGATCAATGAGTGCAATGAAAAAGTTACAACCAGAATTAGATGCACTTAAAACTAAATATAAAAACGATCCACAAACATTAAATCAAAAAACTGTGGAATTATATAAAATACATAAAGTTAATCCAGCTAGTGGATGTTTACCAATATTATTACAAATGCCAATATTATTTGCTTTATTTGGTGTATTAAGAAAAACAGGAGAAGGAGCAGTAATAACTCAAGGCTCAACATTTCTTTGGTTATCATTATCAACTCCAGATCCATATTTCATATTACCATTATTAAATGGAGCAGTATCTTATTTTCAACAGAAATTAATGAGTGCTAGTCAAGGAGCAGCAAATCCACAAATGAAAATGATGACTTATATGTTTCCAGTAATGATGATATTTATTTCATATAAAATGCCATCAGGATTACAATTATACTGGTTCGTATCGAGTTTAGCTTCTGTAGCACAACAATATTATATTATGAGTAAAAGAGACGAGGGATAAACTATGAATTTAACTTATAAAATAAAAGCTGATTCAAGGGAAGAAGCTATAAATAAAGCCATTGAAGAATATAAATTTGAAAGAGATGATATAGTAGAAGTTTTAGAAATATCTAAATCTTCATCATTTTTTGGTTTTTTCAAAAAAAGTGGTGAATATGAAGTTAAAATAGAAAAACTTCTAAATGAAGATGAAAAATTAGAAGAAACACAAGAAACTAAAGTTCAAACATCTAATTTTGATACAAAAGACGAGATGAAAGAAATAGTGATAAAAAAAGCTAATGAATTACTAGATTTAATGGGATTAAATTTAGATGTAGAAATATTAGAGGCAAAAAATCATTATATTTTAATAAATTTGTCTGGTGAAGATAACGGGATTATCATAGGAAAAAAAGGAAAAACTTTAAATAGTTTTGAATATCTTTTAAATTCATTATGTAAAAATGTGAGAGTAGAAGTGGATGTAGAAGGATTTAAAGCAAAAAGAGCTGAAACACTAAGAGATTTTGCTAGAAAAATGGCTGAAAAAGCTATAAAAACAAATAAAGTGGTAAGATTAAATCCAATGCCACCAAGAGAAAGAAAAATTATTCATGAAATAGTTAATAAATATAAAGAACTTGATACTTTTAGTGAAGGGAAAGATCCTAAAAGATATATTGTGATTAAGAAAAAAAGAATGGGGTAAGTTATGTTTGATACAATAGCAGCAATATCAACTCCTAGAGGAGAAGGTGGAATAGGAATAGTAAGGTTATCAGGATCAGATTCCATAAAGATTCTTGCTAAAATATTTAAACCAATTTCAAAAAAAAAAGTAGAAGAATTAAAAAACTTTACAATTAACTATGGACACCTATACTCAAAAAATGAATTAGTAGATGAAGTAATGGTCAGTATAATGAAAGGACCAAAAACATATACAAAAGAAGATATAGTTGAAATTAACTGTCATGGTGGATATTTAATGACGGAGAAGGTGTTAGAATTAGTACTTTCTAATGGTGCTAGAATTGCTGAACAAGGAGAGTTTACTAGAAGAGCTTTCATGAATGGAAGGTTGGATTTAACTCAAGCAGAAGCAGTAATAGATTTAATTCACGGTAAAACAGAAAAAAGTCTTTCTCTTTCTTTAGATCAATTAAGAGGAGATTTAAAAGATCAAATTTTACATTTAAAAAAATTACTTTTAGATGTAGTAGCTCATATAAATGTAGTGTTAGATTATCCTGAAGAAGGAATAGATGATCCTTTACCAGAAGGGCTTGTAGATAATTTAAAAGAAGTGTTAAAAACTTCTAGTAAATTATCAGATTCTTATAATCAAGGAAAAATGATTAAAGAAGGAGTAAAAACTGCAATAGTAGGAAAACCAAATGTAGGAAAATCCAGTTTACTTAATACTCTACTAAAAGAAGAGAGAGCTATAGTAACACATATTCCAGGAACAACAAGGGATGTAATAGAAGAAGTTGTTAATATTAAAGGAATACCTTTGATATTATCAGATACAGCAGGAATAAGAAATACAGATGATATAATAGAAAGTATCGGTGTTGAAAAATCTGAAAAACTCCTAACAGATGCAGATTTAATTTTATTTGTTGTTGATTCTTCTAGAGAACTTAGTGAAGAAGATCTAAGAGTTCACGAAAGAATACATAGTGAGAAAGTACTTGGTATATTAAATAAAATAGATATGGAAAAGAAATTGGATCTATCTAAATTAGATAAAGTTGAGAAATGGATTGAAATATCTGCAAAAGAAAATATTGGAATAAAAGAAATGGAAGATGAAATTTATTCTTATATTGTATCTGGACAAATAGAAGATTCTTCAGAAACGTTAGTTATTACAAATATAAGACATCGTTCTGCATTGGTAAAAACAAAAGAAGCTATAGAAAATATATTTGAAACTATAGATTTAGGATTACCAATGGATTTAATAGCTGTTGATTTAAAAGAAGCTTTAGATGCTTTATCAGAAGTAACTGGAGAAATTTCTTCAGAAGATGTATTAGATCATATTTTTAGCAATTTTTGTGTTGGAAAATAAAATATTATATCACTTCTAATAAGTGGAATAAAATACTGCAGAAGTGTCTGCAGTATTTTTTATTGAAAAATTAGAGTATAATTATGTATATAAACAAAAATAAAGAGAAAAAGGAGAGTTTATGAATTATGATGTAATTGTAGTTGGAGGAGGACATGCTGGATGTGAAGCAGCACTAGCTTCAGCAAGATTAGGGTTAAAAACTGCTTTATTTACAATTTATTTAGATACAATAGCTATGATGTCGTGTAACCCCTCTATTGGTGGACCAGGAAAAAGTCACCTAGTAGCAGAAATAGATATATTAGGGGGAGAAATAGGAAAGCATGTAGATAAATATAATTTACAATTAAAACATTTAAATACAAGTAAAGGACCTGCAGCAAGAATAACAAGGGGACAAGCTGATAAATATTGGTATAGAGTTAAAATGAAAGAAATATTAGAAAAAACTCCTAATTTAGATTGCATCCAAGGAACTATTGAAGAGATTATTACTGACAATGGACATATAAAAGGAGTGATTTCTAATTTAGGATTAGAATATAACGCTAAATCAGTAATTCTTGCTACAGGAACATTTTTACAAGGGAGAGTTGTTATAGGTGATGTAAAGTATCCAGCTGGAAGAATAGGAGAGATGTCAGCTGAAAAACTTTCTAATTCTTTATTAAAAAATGGAATAATTTTAGATCGATATCAAACTGCAACTCCACCAAGAGTAGATAAAAATAGTGTGGATTATAGTAAGATGAAAGAGTTACATGGAGAAGATAATCCTAGATATTTTTCATTATTCACTAAAAAAGAAAAAAATTCTAATATACCAACATGGTTAACTTATACAACTCCTGAAACTGTTGAAGTAGCAAAAGAACTACTGAAATATTCTCCTATAGTTACAGGAATAATAGAAACTAGTGGTCCTAGACATTGTCCATCTTTAGATAGAAAAGTATTAAATTTTCCAGAGAAAACTAATCATCAAATATTTTTGGAATTAGAGTCTAAAGAGAGTAATGAATTATATGTAAATGGGTTAACAACTGCTATGCCTCCTTTTGCTCAAGAAAAAATGATGAGAACTATAGCAGGGTTAGAAAACGCTAAAATAATGAGATATGGATATGCTGTCGAATATGATTATGCCCCTTCTTATCAGTTGTACCCAACTTTAGAAAGTAAAAAAATAAAAAATCTATATTTTGCAGGACAAATAAATGGAACATCAGGATACGAAGAAGCCGCTGCTCAAGGTTTTTTAGCAGGTGTAAATGCTAGTAGAAAGATATTAGGAAAAGATCCGATTATAATCGATAGAACAGAAGGTTATTTAGGAGTGTTAGTTGATGATATAATTCATAAAAAAACTCCAGAACCATATAGAGTTTTACCGTCAAGGGCAGAGTATAGATTAACTTTAAGATTTGACAATGCATTTATGAGATTGGTAGAAAAAGCAAAAGAAATAGGAATAGTCTCAGATGAAAAAATAAAAAAATTAGAAGAAGCAAAAAATATTGTAGAATCAGAAGTTACTAGAATAAACGAGATAAATATTTCTAAGAAACAAGCAAATGAAGTTTTGGAAATGTTAGAAGCAAAGGATAGATTTAATAAAGGTGGAAAATTATCTGAATTATTAAAACAAAAAGAAGTCACTTATGATTCTTTAGAAAAAATTATAGAAATAAAAAAATTACCAAACTTTATAAAAAATCAGATAGAAACTATTATTAAATATAGTAATTTTATTGAAAGAGAAAAATTACAAATAGAAAAATTTAAAAAATTAGAAAATATTAAAATTCCTGAAAATTTTAAGTATGAAAATCTAAAAGGTTTATCTAATATAGCAAGGGATGGATTAAAAAAAGTAAAACCATTGTCTATAGGAGAAGCGACTAGAATTAGTGGAGTAACAGGAAATGATGTAGCAATCTTAATAACAACATTAGAAAAAAACGATGTATATAAACAAAAATAAAGTTATTTTTATAATCTTCTACTCTATATATTTTGGTAGAAGATTAAAAGAAGTTTTGAACAAAGCATATACAAAAGCATTAGAACAACATGCATCTTATTTTGATACTGAACATATATTATCGGCTTTATTAGAAGATGAACTTATACAAAAAAT
>QNYN01000202.1 GCA_003973585.1 Fusobacteriota bacterium
TCCTATTTTCTCTAATCTTTTTTTAGTATAAAAAATGTATATTAGAGCTGCTCTTAAAATTCTAAAATTTTAACATTCTGTTCCTGCTGTTATTTTTAAATCTACTTCATTTTCATATATTCCTTTAATAGAAGCTTCTAATCCTTTAGCTATAGAATTTAAATCCATAGAAGGCATATTTCTTTTATCTAATACTTGTTCTGGTATGAAAGGTACATGAATAAATCCACCTTTTTTAGCTACTGAAAATTTATTTATATGGTATAAAAGCCCATACATTATATGATTGCATACATATGTTCCTGCTGTATTAGATACTGAAGCTGGTATTTTAGCTTTTTTTATTTCCTCTACCATAGCTTTTATAGGTAAATTTGTAAAATAAGCATTTTCCCCATCAGAATACACAGGTTTATCTATTGGTTGATTCCCTTTATTATCTACTCCTCGTGCATCTTCTAAATTTATTGCTACTCTTTCTATAGTAATATCAAATCTTCCACCTGCTTGACCTACACAAATTACAACATCTGGTTGATGTTCTTTTATTCCTTCTAAAAGAAGATCTATAGATTCGTTAAAAACTGTTGGTATTTGAAGTTTTGTAACTTCTACACCTTCTATTTTTGAAGGTAGAAGTTTTACTGCTTCCCAAGCTGGATTAATACTTTCATTTCCAAATGGATCAAATCCTGTTATAAGTAATTTCATTTTTTTGCCTCCTCTTAAAATGCCCAAAAATACATTAATAAAATATGAACTAATAGCATTGCTCCTGCTACTGGTATTTGAGCTAAAATAACCCCATTCTTATTTTCCATTTCCATAATTGCTGCTGGAACTATATTAAAATTTGCTCCCATTGGAGTTAATAATGTTCCGCAATATCCTGCTGTAAGACCTAAAATTCCTGCAATGGCTGGATTTGCTCCTTGAGAAAATACAAAAGGAATTCCTATTCCTGCTGTAATTACTGCAAAAGCTGCAAAAGCATTTCCCATAATCATTGTAAATATAGCCATCCCAAGACAATAAACTACTACTCCTGCTAAAATATTTCCTTGAGGAACAACCGATCCAATTAAATCTGCTATAACATTCCCTACTCCTGCCACTGTAAATAATGCACCTAATGCTGTTAAAAGTTGAGGTAAAATAGTAGTAGCTCCTATTTGTTGCAACATTCTAGAGCTATCATACCCAATATATTTAGGCTTTTCTTTTGTTACTATAAGAGTTAATATTATTGCTATTATAGAACCTATTCCCAATCCTACTAGTCCACCTAATTTTGTAAATTGAGCAACAGCAAAAGCTATTATTCCTATAGATAAAGCTGGTAAAAATAGCATATTTCCTATTGTATTACTTTTTTCAATTCTATATTTTTCACTAGAATTTTTTTGTGATCCTGCTCCTACCATTTTTAAGGAAGTAAGTATTCCCATAAAAACAATGATTCCACCAACAATATAAGGAGGTATTTTTTCTCCCCCTATAAAAATTACTCCAAATAAAACCCAAAATAATCCTGTCCCTAATTTCTTTGTATGCTCTTTGTCTTTTATTGCATATATTCCCGTAGCAATAGCTATTAACCCAGTCAATATATACATAATTTCAAGAAGTGTATTTATCATTTAGTTTCAACTCCTTTTTTATCGATATTCTTTTCTAAAAAATAATTTTGAATCATAGAAAAAAGAACTGCAATTACAGCAACTGGAATAGCTGCCTTTGAAACTGCATAAGGTGTTGTAATTACTCCTAATTCTTCTAATGTTCCTACTACTAGTAATACTCCTCCACTTGCAACAAATACATTTTGCCCAAAAAAGTTTCCATAATTTTCTACTGCACAAGCTACACCCTTTATTTTTTCAATCTTTTCATCTGATAATTTACCATTTTTCTTTTCACTTGCCCCTTGAGCCATTGGATAGATAAGAGGTCTTATAAATTGTACATGCCCTCCTAATCTTAAAGAAAATGCTGCTGCTAAAGTTCTAATAAACATATATGTTGTCAAAACTTTGCTAAGAGTTACCGTTTTCATATTTCCAATACACTTAGTTGCTTGTTCTTTTAATCCATTTCTTTCTAAAATTCCAACAACTGAAAGTGTTAAAAGAAATAAAGTCATATATCTCGTTTTAACAAAAGCTCCTCCTAGTGTTGATAAAATAGTAACAAAATCTAATCCTGATACTAGTCCTGTAGCAATCCCTGCAACAATAACAACTGCTATGGTATCTAGTTTTAAAGAAAATCCTATAACTATGATAAGAATTCCAATAAGTTTTAATGTAATCATTAATTAACCCTCCTTTTTTTATTAAAATTAAACTAAAAAATATTTATTTTTTTATTTATTTTTAGTATTGTATAATTTTTTAACATATTTGTCTATAAAAATTAATGAAAACTTAGTAATTTATAGTAAATAAGCCAGTTTATAATTTTAAGATTAATTGACACTCCTTTTTTCTCAAAGTATACTTGATTAGTATAATATTAAAATGGGAGGTTCTTATGAAGTTTTCTAATGACTTTTTATTTGGTGCTGCAACTGCTGCCTATCAAGTAGAAGGAGCTTGGAATCAAGATGGTAAAGGAATGAGTAACTGGGATGAATTTACAAAAATACCTGGAAAAACTTTTAATGGAACAAATGGGGATGTAGCTGTCGATCATTATAATAGGTATAAAGAGGATATTGCTTTAATGGCTGAAATGGGGTTAGAATCCTATAGATTTTCTATTTCATGGGCTAGAATTTTTCCCAATGGAGATGGAGAAATAAATCCAAAGGGAATAGAATTTTACAATAATTTAATAGACGAATGTTTAAAGTATGGAATAGTTCCATTTGTAACTCTATATCACTGGGATTTACCTTTAACTTTAGAAAAAGAAGGTGGATGGCTAAATAAAAAAACAGGAGAAGCATTTGTTAATTATGCTAAAACTTGTT
This sequence comes from Fusobacteriota bacterium, assembly GCA_003973585.1. The sequence goes on from QNYN01000202.1 coordinate 2,975, forward strand.
TTGAAGCTTTTGGAGATAGAGTTAAAAATTTTATTACATTTAATGAAACTGTTGTATTTTGTGGGTTAGGATATCTAGCAGGAGCTCACCCTCCTGGAATTAAAAATGATGTGAAAAAATATTTTCAAGCAATTCATAATGTATTTTATACACATGCTTGTACTGTACTTGAATATAAAAAATTAAACCTTTTTGGAGAAATTGGACTTAGTAATGTATTTAGCCCTGCTTTTCCTGTAACTAACTCTCACGATGATAATCTTGCAGCTATTCATGCTAACGAATACGGAATTAACTGGTTTTTTGATCCTATTTTACAAGGGAAATACCCTAAATATGTAGTTGAAAGATTAGAAAAAGATGGTAATTTGCCTGAGTGGACAAAAGAAGAGTTGGAAACTATAGCAAAAGCTGCTCCTCTAAATGATTTTATGGGACTAAATTATTATCAACCAGTTAGAGTTGAAAAAATAACAGGAAAAACTGAAGACATAGAAATAACTAGGGAAAATTCAACTGGATCTCCTGGAAATCCAAGTTTTGATGGCTTTTATAGAAGTGTGAAAATGGATGATAAAAGATATACCAAATGGGACTGGGAAATTTCTCCTGAAGGATTTCTTGATGGATTAGAGATGTTAAAAGATAGATATGGACATGTAAAATTATATATTACAGAAAACGGTTTAGGAGATGAAGATCCTATAATTGATGGTGTTGTATGTGATGTTCCAAGGATAAAATTTATTGAAGAACATCTAAAAGTAGTAAAAACAGCAATAAAAAAAGGTATTCATATAAAAGGTTATTATGCTTGGTCGGCTATAGATCTTCTAAGTTGGTTAAATGGATATAAAAAACAATATGGATTTATCTATGTTGACCATAAAAATAATCTAGAAAGAAAGAAAAAATTATCATTTTACTGGTATAAAAATATAATAAAAACTCGAGGAGAAGAGTTATAAGAAAATTTAGAAAAAATTTGGAGGAGCAAAATGTTAAAGTTAGCATTAATAGGAGGAGGTTCATCTTACACACCTGAATTTGTAGAAGGTTTATTAGATAGGTACGATAGATTTCCTTTAGATGAACTATGGTTATTAGATATTGAAGATGGGAAAGAAAAACAAGATATTGTTTTTGAATTAGCTAAAAGAATGATTGAAAAATCTGGTAAAAATATAAAAATATTTGCTACTTTAGATAAAGAAGAAGCAATTAAAGATGCAGACTATGTTTGTACACAAATGAGAGTTGGTTTATTAGATGCAAGAATTAGAAATGAAAAATTAGCTGCCAACTTTGGAATGATAGGACAAGAAACTAATTCTATAACAGGAGCTGCTAAAGCTATGATGACAATACCTGTTATTTTAGACTATTGTAAAATTATAGAAAAAATTGCTAAGCCAACTTGTAAATTAATTAATTTTACAAACCCTTCTGGGAGAGTAACAGAAGCTGTTATTAAACATTCGAATGTTCCTGTTATTGGACTTTGTAATGTTCCTATTGGAATGAAAATAGCTCTTTCAGAAAATTTAGGATTTAAATTAGATGAATTTAATATGATTACTAGTGGGATGAACCACATGTTCTTTATTACAGATGTCATAAAAGATGGTAGATCATATTTACAAGAAGCTATCGATAGTTTTTATTCTGAAGATGCAAAAAATAACGGAACTCCTGCTAATATAGAAGATGTTCCTTTTCTAGAAAATCATGTAAGATTTTTAAATGCTATCCCTTGTAGTTATTTAAAATATTATTTCTTAGAAGATGAAATGTTAAGACATCAAGAAGAAGATATTAGAAGTGGTAAAGGTGTTCGAGGAGAACAAGTCAAAGAAATAGAAAAAAAATTATTTGAACTATATAAAGATCCAAATTTAAATGAAAAGCCTAAAGAATTAGAAGAAAGAGGAGGAGCATATTATTCTACTGTTGCCTGTGATACTATTTGCTCTATTCATAATGATGAAGGTCAAGAAGTTGTTGTATCTGTTAAAAATGAAAAAGAAAATGGTGAACCAATTATTAAAGGGTTACCTATAAACACAGCTGTAGAAGTAACATGTAAAATAACAAAAGATGGTCCTATTCCACTAGAACAACCTGAATTAGATTATAAGTTATTAGGATTTTTACAACTTATGAAATCCTTTGATCAACTTATTGTTGAGGGATCTGTAACTGGTAATAGAGACGCTATCTTACATGCTTTAACTATCCATCCTATGGTAAGATCTGGAAAAGTAGTAGATACAATTATAACTGAAATGATTAAAATCAATAAAGAATATTTGCCACAATTCAAATAATTTTTTAAAGGGTGTCTTATATACTGTAACCTGTAAACTTGAACACTCTTTTTTAGTGTGTCTAGTTTACAGGTTA
>QNYN01000158.1 GCA_003973585.1 Fusobacteriota bacterium
AATTAATACAATAAAATAAGTCATAAATTCTCACTCCCCTAAAAATATATTTATTTCATTATGCTATATTTTTTTATTATAATCAACCCTTTATTAAAACACTTTTCGAAAAGCTCTAAAAAACATCAGCGTCAACTTGACGAAAAAGCACTAATTGTGATACTATATCCTTAAATAGAACAATTCAAGAGAAAATTTAACAGGAGACTGAAATGTGTCATACAATAAATTTGTTCAAAGAAAATATAATATCATGATTTAATAGTCCTAAGTACGCACTTTTTCTAGTGTGTTCTTAGGATTTTTATTTATATTTAGGAGGATTAAGATGAAAACAGATATTCAAATTGCACAAGAGGCAAAAATACTTCATATTAAAGAAATTGCATCAAAGATGAACTTAACAGAAGATGACTATGATCAATATGGGAAATATAAAGCAAAATTAAATTTAGATATATTAAAAAAAAATGAAGATAAAGAAGATGGAAAATTAATTTTAGTAACAGCAATTACTCCTACACCTGCAGGAGAAGGAAAATCAACAGTAACTGTTGGATTAACTCAAGCATTAAATAGATTAGGTAAAAAATCAATAGCAGCTCTAAGAGAACCATCATTAGGTCCTGTATTTGGAATGAAAGGTGGTGCTACAGGTGGAGGACATTCTCAAGTAATTCCTATGGAAGATATAAACCTTCATTTTACAGGAGATTTACATGCTATAGGAGTAGCTCATAATCTGATATCAGCTTGTATCGATAATCATATTAAACATGGGAATCAATTAGATATAGATGTAACTAAAATAGCTTTTAAAAGGGTAATGGATATGAATGACAGATCTCTTAGAAATATTGTTATTGGAATGGGAGGAATAGCAAATGGTATTCCAAGAGAAAATTCTTTCCAAATAACAGTTGCATCTGAAATAATGGCAATATTATGCTTATCTGAATCTATAATGGATTTAAAGAATAGAATTAGTCAAATAGTATTTGGTTATGATAGAGCAGGAAAACCATTACAAGTAAAAGATTTAAAAATAGAAGGAGCTATAGCAGCTTTACTAAAGGAAGCTATAAAACCTAATTTAGTTCAAACACTAGAAAATACACCTGTAATTATCCATGGTGGACCTTTTGCAAATATAGCTCATGGATGTAATTCAATGTTAGCTACAAAAATGGCTCTTAAATTATCTGATTATGCAATAACTGAAGCAGGATTTGCAGCAGACTTAGGAGCAGAGAAGTTTTTAGATATAAAATGTAGAAAAGGTGGATTAAATCCTAACGCAGTAGTAATAGTAGCTACTGTAAAAGCACTTAAATTACATGGTGGGATGAATCCTAAAGAATTAAAAGATGAAAATTTAGAAGCCTTAGCTAAGGGGATAGAAAATTTAGATAAACATATTGAGAATATGAAAAACTTTGGATTACCAGTAGTTGTTGCAATAAATAAATTTGTAACTGATAGTGAAGGAGAATTAGAGTTTATCAAAACTCACTGTGAAGAATTAGAAGTACCTGTAGCACTATGTGATGTATGGGCTAATGGTGGACAGGGTGGAGAAGAATTAGCAAATATATTAATAGATGAAATAGAAAATAAAGAAAATAATTTTAAATATTTATATGATGTTGAAAGTTCGATTGAAGATAAAATTACAACTATCGTAAAAAATATTTATGGTGGAGATGGAGTTGAATTTAGTTTAAAAGCTAAAAAAATGATAAAGACATTAGAAGAAAATGGATTTGCTGAATTACCAATTTGTATGTCAAAAACTCAAAAATCAATTTCTGATAATCCAAAGTTAATAGGAAGACCTACAGGATTTACTGTAACTATTAATGAATTAAGATTATCTGCAGGAGCAGGGTTTATAGTAGCTATGGCAGGAAGTATATTAGATATGCCAGGATTACCAAAGATTCCATCAGCAGAATTAATAGATATTGATGAAAATGGAACAATCTCAGGATTATTCTAGAAAATAACAATCAACAATTAAATAACTACTTATATATACCCATAATATGGTTGGGAGTTTCTACGGTTAACCGAAAATAAACCGCTATAAGTAAATTAAGACTTGAAAGCTCAGGATTATTTTACTTATAAAATAATTCTGAGCTTTTATTATTATTCAATAATGAAAAAAATTAAGGAGGAATCATGAATCATCGTATTTATGTTGAAAAGAAAGATAATTTTGCTGTTGAAGCAAAAAAATTAAAAAGTGAATTAGAAGAAAGTTTAAATTTAAAAAAATTAGAGAAAGTAAGGGTAATAAATATATATGATATATTTAATTTAGAAGAAGGAGAGATAGAAAAAATAAAAGAAGTAGTTCTTTCAGAAGTGGTTGTAGACAAAACTTATGATGATTTAGATTTAGAAGAAAAAAAATACATAGCAGTTGAATATTTACCAGGTCAATTTGATCAAAGAGCAGATTCTGCAGTTCAGTGTATTAATTTAATTTCAAGCAATACTAAAGATCTTTCTGTAAAAACAGGAAAAGTTATTATTTTTTCGGGAGATATTTCAGAAAATGATATAGAAAGAATAAAAAAATATTATATAAATGAAGTGGAAATGAGAGAAAAAGATCTAAGTATTATGTTAGAAGATGATGTTATACCTCCTAAAGATGTAGTAATTCATAATGGATTTATATATTACACAGAAGAAGAATTAGAAAATTTTAGAAAAACAAATGGTTTAGCTATGACATTTGGTGATATTAAACATATTCAAAATTATTTTAAAACAGAAGAAAAAAGAAATCCTAGTGATACAGAGATAAAAGTTCTTGATACTTATTGGTCTGATCACTGTAGACATACGACATTTGAAACTATTTTAGAAAATATCACTTTACCTAAAGGAAGATTTGAAGAGACATTACAAAGTGCATTTGATGAATATTTAGAAAGTAGAAGAAATGCTCATGGAGAAAGAATTACTAAAAAACCTATAACTCTTATGGATATGGCAACAATTTCTGCTAGAGAAATGAGAAAAAAAGGTGTAATAGATGATGTAGAAGTTTCAGAAGAAATTAATGCATGTTCGGTATTTATCGATGTAGATGTAACTAAAAATGGAGAAACTGAGATAGAAAAATATCTTTTAATGTTTAAAAATGAAACTCATAATCATCCTACAGAAATAGAGCCATTTGGAGGAGCTTCTACTTGTATAGGAGGAGCTATTAGAGATCCATTATCTGGAAGAGCCTATGTATATCAAGCTATTAGAGTAACAGGTGCTGCTAATCCTTTGGAAAAGTTAGAAGATACTCTACCTGGGAAATTACCTCAAAAGAAGATAACACTAGGAGCAGCTCATGGATATTCGTCTTATGGAAATCAAATAGGAGTAGCTACTTCTCATGTAACAGAGATTTATCACGAAGGATATAAAGCAAAAAGAATGGAAGTAGGAGCAGTTGTCGCGGCGACACCTGCAAGTAATGTGAGAAGGGAAACACCTGTAGCAGGAGATAAAATAATTTTATTAGGTGGAAAAACTGGAAGAGATGGATGTGGAGGAGCAACAGGTTCTTCTAAAGAACACGATGTTAATTCAATAACTACTTGTTCTGCAGAAGTACAAAAAGGAAATGCTCCAGAAGAACGAAAGATTCAAAAATTATTTAGAAATCCAGAAGTAACAAAGTTAATTAAAAAATGTAATGATTTTGGAGCTGGTGGAGTTTCAGTAGCTATTGGAGAATTAGCAGATGGATTAATAATAGATTTAGACAAAGTTCCTGTAAAGTATAAAGGTTTAGATGGAACAGAGTTAGCAATCTCTGAATCTCAAGAAAGAATGGCAGTAGTTGTAGAAGATAAAGATGTAGAAGCTTTCTTAAAATTAGCTGAAAAAGAAAATTTAGAAGCAGTGGAAGTTGCCATTGTAACAGAAGAAAAAAGATTAGTTATGAATTGGAGAGAAAATGCAATTGTAAATCTTAGTAGAGATTTCTTAGATACTAATGGTGTAACAGGATATATGAATGTAGAAATAGGAGCTCCTAAAAGTGAAAAAACACCACTTGAGAATGTAGAAGTTTCTGGGGAAACATTAAAGGAAAAAGTAATAAATAAAATTAGTTCTCTAAATGTAGCTTCTCAAAAAGGGCTTATGGAGATGTTTGATTCGACAATTGGAGCAGGAACTGTGTTGATGCCATTTGGAGGAAAATATCAATTGACTCCTACAGAGGGATCTATCCATAAAATACCATTATTAGAAGGAACTACCGATACAGCATCGGCAATCACTTGGGGATATAATCCTACAATTACAGAATGGTCACCTTATCATGGAGGAGCATATGCAGTAATTGAATCATTAGCTAAAATTGTAGCTATGGGTGGAGATTATAAAAGTGTTAGATTATCTTTTCAAGAGTACTTTGAAAGATTAGGAGACAATCCTACAAAATGGGGGAAACCATTTGCAGCATTACTTGGAACTCAATATGTAATGAAAGATTTTGATATTCCTGCAATAGGTGGAAAAGATAGTATGAGTGGAAGTTTTAATGATATAGATGTTCCACCAACAATTATATCTTTTGCTGTAACAAAAGTTTTAGCTTCTAATATAATTTCACCTGAATTTAAAGGAAATGGAAATAATATTTACTTAATAAAACATAATATGACAAAAGATTTAATGCCAAACTTAGATGAATTAAAATCGAATTTTGAATTTATTATGAAAAATATAGAGGATAAAAAAATAATATCTGCTATGACTGTTAAAGGTGGGGGAATAGTAGAAGCCCTTGCAAAAATGAGTTTTGGAAATATGATAGGAGCAAAAGTTAATTTAGATGAAGAAGAGTTATTTAAATTAGCATATGGATCTTTCATAGTAGAAACACCTGAAATTTTAGAAAATGAAAATGCTATATTACTTGGGAAAACAAGTGAAAATAGAGAATTAATAATAAATGATGAAGTGATAAAATTAGAAGAATTATTAAATAACTGGAAAAAAACATTAAATGAAATATTCCCAGAAATAGCAGAAAATTCTTCAGAAGGACCTCACCTAGCCTCTCCTACATTAGGAGAGGAAGTAGCAAACAAAAAAGAAGTAAAACCTAGAGTAAAGATAGAACATCCACGAGTATTTATACCAGCATTTCCTGGAACAAATTGTGAGTATGACTCAATGAGGGCATTTGCAAAGGAAGGAGCTATTCCTTTTACTATGACTTTTAGAAATTTAACTACAAAGCAAATAGAAGAATCTATAGATGAAATGGCAAAGAATATTGATAAT
>QNYN01000139.1 GCA_003973585.1 Fusobacteriota bacterium
TAGAAAAAAATTTAGATATTCCAGTTGTAGGTGTTATTAGACCTGGAACTAATGAAGCTTTAAAATTAACTAAAAACAAAAAAATTGGAGTTTTTGCAACGCCATTAACTGCTAGTTCGAATACTTATAGAGAAGAAGCACAAAAAATAGATGAAAATGTAGAAGTATACCAAGTAGGGTGTGAACCATTTTGTAGGATGATAGAATCCGATTGGGAAGACACTGAAGAAAATAGAAAGATAATGAAATTTTATACTGAAAAAATGAATAAAGATATAGATGTTGTAGTTTTTGGATGTACTCACTATCCAATTATAAAAGAATACTTTAAGAGGGAATTAAAAGGGAAAAAATGGGTTAATCCAGCTAAAAATACAGCATTAGAAGTAAAAAATAGGATGAAAAAATTAAATATATTAAATAATGAAAATAAAGATGGAAAAATTTTATTCTATACTTCTGGAAATGTTGAAGAATTTAGAATATTAGTAGAAAAAATATTAAAAGAAAAAAATTTAGTAATAAAAAATGCTTTAGTGCATATTAATGATTAATAAAAGGGGATGTATTAAATGAAAATAGTTGATGTTATTTGTTCAGCAGGAAAAACAGGATTTTATTTTGACGATCAAAGAGCAATAAAAGCAGGAGCAGGTCATGATGGTTTTGATTATGTAGGTGAACCATTGACTGAAGGGTTTACAAGAATTAGACAAGCAGGAGAGTCGATTTCTGTGATGTTAATTTTAGAAGACGGTCAAATAGCTCATGGAGATTGTGCTGCAGTTCAATATTCAGGAGCAGGAGGAAGGGATCCTTTATTTTTAGCAGCTGATTTCATTCCAGTTATTAAAAATGAGATAGCTCCTAGTTTAATAGGTAGAGATTTAAATGAATTTAGACCATTAGCAGAAGAAATTGATTCTATGGAATTAAATGGAAAAAGACTACATACTGCAATAAGATATGGATTAACTCAAGCTATTTTAGATGGTGCTGCTAAAAGTAATAAAGTAACTATGGCTGAAATAATAAAAAAAGAATATAATACTGATATTACAATTAAAAGATTACCATTATTTACTCAATCAGGTGATGATAGAAAAAATGCAGCTGATAAAATGATAATTAAAGGTGCAGATGTTATGCCACATGCACTTATTAATAATGTAGAAACAAAATTAGGGAAAGATGGATCAATTTTGAAAGAATATGTTAAATGGTTAAGTGACAGAGTGTTAAAATTAAGAGAATCAGAAGATTATATGCCAGTATTTCATATAGATGTTTATGGAACTATAGGAATAGCATTTGATCAAGATATAAAAAAACAAGCTGACTATTTAGCAACATTAGAAGAAGCAGCAAAACCATTTAAATTAAGAATTGAAGGGCCTATGGATTTAGAAGAAAGAGAAGCTACAGTAGAAGCATTATCTGCCTTAACAGCAGAATTAGATGCAAGAAATATAAATGTAGAATTAGTTGCAGATGAATGGTGTAATACATTAGAAGATATTAAATTATTCGCTGATAAAAAGGCAGGACATGTAGTACAAATTAAAACTCCAGATTTAGGAGGAGTAAATAATATAGCAGAGGCAGTATTATATTGTAATGAAAAAGGAATAGGATCTTATGTTGGTGGAACATGTAATGAAACAAATAGATCTGCAGAAGTTACAACAAATATTGCAATGGCTTGTGGAGCATTACAAGTATTAGCTAAACCTGGAATGGGTGTAGATGAAGGTATTATGATTGTAGGAAATGAAATGAATAGAGTAGAAGCATTAGTAAATAGTAGAGGGTAGTACTATAGGAACCTCACCTCTAACTCCTCTCCTAATTTTTAGGAGGGGAGAATTTTTTATAAAAAAGGAAGGGATTATATTATGGAAATATTAAAGCCAGCAAAGGCAGGAACATTAGAATCAAATGATATCTCAATTATGTTGATGCCATATGATAATGGAATAGAGATAGAATTAGATAGTGTTGTAGAAAAACAATTTGGAGTAGAAATTAGAGAAACTATAAAAAATAAATTAGAAGAATTAGGAGTGAAAGATGCTCTAGTAAAAGCTATAGATAAAGGGGCATTAGATTATACTATAAGGGCTAGAATAGAAATAGCTGTAATTAGGGCAGGTGAAAAAAATGCTTAGAAGAAGTATGTTATTTATGCCAGGAAATAATCCAGGAATGTTACAAACAGCTCAAGTTTTTGGAGCAGATTCTGTAATTTTAGATTTAGAAGATGCAGTATCACTAGGCGAAAAAGATGCAGCAAGGGTTTTAATAAAGGGAGCTTTAGAAACATTTGATTATGGAACAACAGAAATTGTAATTAGAATTAATCCATTTTCAACACCTTATGCTCTAGAAGATATAGATGTTATGGCTCGATTAAAGCCTAATGCAATATTATTACCTAAAGCAACTCCTGAAGATATGAAAAAGTTAGATGAGATGCTAGATAAAATAGAAAAAGAAGAAGGGTTTGAAAATGGAGTTATTAGAATCCATGCTTTAGTAGAAACAACATATGGTGTAGAAACTGTATTTGAAACTATAAAATCAAGTAATAGAGTAGATTCTGTATGTTTAGGAGGAGAAGATTTAGCAGTAGATTTAGGAATAGAAAGAACTAAAGATTCAGAAGAACTATTTTATGCAAGAACAAAGATTATAAATGCATGTAAAGCTTTAAAAGTTGATGCAATAGATACTCCCTTTACAGATACAAATGATGAAGAAGGATTGTTAGCTGATACTAAACATGCAAAAAAATTGGGCTTTAGTGGGAAATTATCTATAAATCCAAGACAAATTGATACTATTCATAAAGTCTATTCTCCTACACAAGCAGAGATTTCATGGGCTAAAAGAGTAATATATGCTAAAGAGGAAGCAGAAAAAGAAGGATTAGGAGTATTTTCTTTAGAAGGTAAGATGATAGATCTTCCTATCATAAATAGAGCTTTAAATACACTTAATACAGCAAGAATTATTGGATTAATAAAATAAGGAGAATTAATTATGAAAAATATTTTAGGTAGGGAAGTACCTGATGAAATAAAGGGATATGGTAAAGTAAAACATTATGGTGGGTATCTAAATGAAAAAGGAGTTAAAATTAAAAAAAGTATAAAATTAATGAATGTAACTCCTGAAGATAAAAAATTATATGAAAATTTAGATACAGTATTAGATAAATTACCATTAAAAGATGGGATGGTAGTATCATTTCATCATCATTTAAGAAATGGAGATTTTATTCTAAATATGGTTATGGAAAAAATAGCTGATAGAGGGTATAAAGATATAACTATTGCTGCTAGTTCAATTTTTCCATGCCATGGTGAATTAGTAGAATTAATAGAAAAAAAAGTAGTAACAAGTATTTATGCAGCGTATATTTCAGGACCTGTAGCAGTGGCAATTTCTAAAGGAAAATTAGAAAATCCAGCAGTAATGCATACCCATGGTGGAAGATCAAGACTTATGGAATCAAATGATTTAAATGTTGATATAGCTTTTATAGCGGCTCCTACATCAGATGATTATGGGAATCTAAATGGAGTAGATGGTAAATCAGCTTGTGGAGCATTAGGTTATGCTCATACAGATGCTGAAACAGCAAGTGTAACAGTAGCTATTACAGATAATTTAGTAGAATATCCAAATCCAACGATAGAGATACCTCAAACATTAATAGATTATGTAGTAGTAGTGGATGCCATAGGAGATCCAAATGGAATTGTTTCTGGTACAACTCAAATTACTAAAAATCCAATAGGATTAAAAATAGCTAATATGACAACTGAATTAATTAAACATTCAGGATATTTTAAAGATGGGATGAGTTTTCAGACTGGAGCTGGAGGAGTGTCTTTAGCAGTAGCAGCAGATATGAAAAAAGAGATGATAGAACATAATATAAAGGGGAGTTTTGCTTCTGGTGGAATAACTGGATATATAGTAGAGATGTATAAAGAAGGATTATTTAAAGCATTATTTGATGTGCAATGTTTTGATTTAGAAGCTATAAAATCAGCTAAAGAAAATAGGGAACACATAACTATGTCAGCATCGATGTATGCTAATCCTAATAATAAAGGTTCAGTAGTTAATAAATTAGATATAGTGATATTAGGAGCTACAGAAATAGATACAGATTTTAATGTAAATGTAACTACAACTTCTGATGGGACAATTATGGGAGGTTCTGGTGGTCATGCAGATACATCTGCAGGGGCTAAATTAGCCATTATAGTAACTCAATTGGCAAACTCAAGGATATCTGCTATAAAAGATAGAGTGACTACTCTAACGACACCTGGTGAGACTGTAGATGTTATTGTAACAGAAAGAGGAATAGCAATAAATCCTAGAAGAAAAGATTTAATAGAAAGATTAAAGGAAACAACTTTACCTATTATGACAATAGAAGAATTAAAAAATATTGCAGAATCTATGACAGGGAAACCAAGAGATATAGAATTTACTGATGAAATTGTAGCAGTAATTGAATATAGAGATGGAACTGTATTAGATGTAGTAAGAAAAGCAAAATAAAAAATTAGCCTCGATTTTGAGGCTAATTTTTTTTAATAGCTAATTAATGAACTTTTTAATTTTTCCTCCATTTGGGCAAAGGCATTTTTTACTGCTTTTTCAAAGGAAGCTTCTGCAGATTTTTCGTCACTACCTTCTCCTGTAACAGTAATAGTTAGTAGATTTTCAATATTTTCTTTATTATATAGTTCTACAGTAACATTAATTGTAGTTATATTAGTATCTGGTGTAATCATTTTTTTATTGTAATATACAGCTGGTTTTACAGTGGTATAGTTGGAGTTTAATACAACTTTTACTAAAGTATTTACAGTAGAATCATTAGCATTACTAATAGCAACTTTGTTATTATTTTCTTTTGATATAGAAGCTAAGAGAGAATTAAAAGCATTGTCAAAAAAGTCCTTTGAATTATCTTTAAATTGTCCTGAACTTTTAATATAAAGGATGTTTATCCCATTATAAAGACTGCTATTGTTCATTTTTTCCTCTACTGATTGTAATCTATTTTTTATTTCAGTTTTTGTAATTGGAAGTTGATATATTTTTTGACTTCCTAAAATAGTTGCAACATTTTTATAAGACTCAAAGTCTTCATAACTTTTTAAAGCATTCATTAAATAATTTCTTTGTAATTTTAAATTTTCAGAACCTAATGCTTGTGTATAGTTGGTAGAAACTTTATT
>QNYN01000174.1 GCA_003973585.1 Fusobacteriota bacterium
TTTCACTTCTCCCTTATTTTCCATCTATGCCCCTTTTGCTTTTATTATATAGTCCTCTTCTCTTACCTTTAGGAGAAGGGTTAGGGATGAGGTCTAATATAGTTCCCTCTCTTTTCATGTTTTAAAATTAGATTTAGTTACATCTAATTTTAGAAGTTCATGAATCGAGAGGGGTAGGAAGAGTTCTAGGGTTATATTCCTCTTCTACCCACTTATCCCTCTATATAGCTTCTCGTATTTTCCTTGATTTTCAATTAAGACATCATGTGTTCCATATTCTTGGATTCCATCTTTATCTAAATATACTATTTTATCTGAGTTCTTTATTGTTGTTAATCTATGGGCTATTGTAAGGGTTGTTCTTCCTTCTGATAGTTTTTCTAATGATTCTTGGATGTATCTTTCCGTTTGGTTATCTAAAGCACTTGTAGCTTCATCTAATATTAATATCTTAGGGTTTTTCAAGAAAATTCTTGCTATGGAAATCCTTTGTTTTTGCCCTCCTGATAGTTTTATTCCCCTTTCTCCTACTACAGTATCAAATCCTTCTGATAATTCATTTATAAATTCTAAAGCATTTGCCATTTCAGCTGCTTTTATTATTTCATCTCTAGAAGCTCCTATTTTCCCTAACTCTATATTTTCTTCTATTGTTCCATGAAATAAATATACATCTTGTTGTACTATTCCTATATTCTTACGAAGGGAATTTTGAGTTATTTCTTTTACATTTATTCCATCAATTTCAATACTTCCACTAGTTACATCATAAAACCTTGGTAATAGACTACAAATTGTAGATTTTCCTGCTCCACTTGGACCTACTAAAGCTACTTTTTCTCCTTCTTTTATCTCTAAATTAAAATTTTCTAAAACTTTTTCCCCATCATCATAAGAAAAACTAACATCTTTAAATTTTATATTTCCTCTTACATCTTCTAATTCTATAGCACCTTTATTATCTTTTATATCTGGATCGATAGCCATAACCTCTGAATACCTTTCGTATCCAACCATCCCTTGTTGAAACATCTCTAAAAATGAAATTAATCTTTTTATAGGATCCAAAAATCTATTAACAAAAAGTAAAAATGCAACTAAGATTCCTATTGTCATTTCTCCTTTAATAACCATAGATCCACCTAAAACTAAAATTAGAATTTGAATCCCACCAGAATAAAGCCCAGTTACACTTGTTAATCTACTTATAGGCTCAAATGCCTTCATTAAAGTATCAGCTACATTTTTATTATGTTTATCAAATTTATGTGTACTATCTTTTTCATTTCCAAATGCTTTTACTACTCGAATTCCTGCAATACTATCTTCTAAATGAGAATTAACTTCTGCTGCTACTACACGATATTTTTTAAAAGCTTTTTTCATTTTCTTATTTTCTTTCACTACAAAATAAATATAGAAAGGTAAAATTGTAAAAACTACCAATGTCAAAGTTATATTTAAATTAAACATTAATATAAATGATCCTATAAAAGTCACTACAATTATAAATAAATCTTCTGGACCATGGTGAGCTAATTCAGATAAAATTTCTAAATCTCCCATAACTCTTGACATTATTGTCCCTGTTTTTTCATTGTCATAATATGATAATGATAATTTTTGAAGGTGACGAAATAATTTATTTCTCATGTCATACCTTATATTTACCCCCATCTTATGACCATAATAAGTTACAATATATGCAAATATTGCTCTGAAGATTTGCAAGATTATTAATATCCCAATTAATACTAAGAAAAATTTATAATTTTTATTTGGTAACTCTACATCTATTATCCTTCTCGTAAATATAGGAAATACAAGATCTATCATAGCCATTAAAAAAGCACTAGAAAAATCTAGTATAAATAGTTTTTTATGTGGCTTAAAATGTTCCACAAAACCTTTTAACTTGTTTTTCATTATTTTCTTTCCTCCTGATTTTATTTTTATCTATAGTATATCATAGATTTTTCTATCTAAATAAAATAATAGGCTACAATTTAAACTCTATTTCTAGAGAATAAATTATAGCCTAATTTTATTTTTTCTTATAATAATGTTGCTGCTAATTCTGCTAATTTAGATCTTTCACCTTTTTTCAATGTTATATGCCCTGCAATTTCTACATTTTTAAATCTTTCAGCTAAATATGTTAATCCATTACTTTCTGCATCTAAATAAGGATTATCTATTTGATAAGGATCCCCTGTAAAAACTATTTTTGTGTTTTCACCAGCACGAGTAACTATTGTTTTTATCTCATGGGGAGTTAAATTTTGAGCTTCATCAATTATCATAAATCCTTCTGGTATACTTCTACCTCTAATATATGTTAGAGCTTCTATTTTTAGAAGTCCCATAGATTCTAATCCCATAATTACTTTTTCCCCTGCTTTTTCTTCTTTAGCATTGGCTAAAAAATCAATATTATCAAAAATAGGTTGCATCCAAGGTTTTAATTTTTCTTTTTCACTTCCAGGTAAATATCCCAAATCTTTTCCCATGGCAACTATGGGTCTTGCTATAAATAACTTCTTATATTTACTTCGTTCTACCACTTGTTCTAATCCACTAGCTACTGCTAATAATGTTTTCCCTGTTCCTGCTTTTCCAACAAGGGTTACTACTTTTATATTTTCATCCATAAGTAAATCAAGGGCAAATTCTTGCTCATTATTTCGACCTCTAATTCCCCACACACTTACATCACTAAAAGCCATCCTTTCTATTCTTTTTGTATCTTTATTATACCTTCCTGATGCTGACTTATCTTTATAATTCATCGTAATAAAAGAATTTACTATAGGCTCTTCTTTCATTATTTCATCATATTTTATCCGTCCTGATTTTTCATATTTTTTTAGAGTTTCTAAATCTACTTCTACTTCTATATTTCCAGTGTATAATTCCTCTAAATCCATTTTATCACTATTATAATCTTCTACATTTAACCCTAAAGAATCAGCTTTAATCCTCATATTTATATCTTTCGAAACTAAAATAACCTTTTTCTTTTTTTCTTTATTTTTAATATAAAGTGATACAGCTAAAATTCTATTATCTACAATATCTCTTTTTAAAGAATGAGGCAATTCCATTGTATCCCCTTCTATTTCCACTCTAAAAAAGATTCCTTTTTCCATTTCTATCCCTTGGGCTAGACTCCCTTTTTCTCTAAGAGTATCTATAAATCTTGCTACAATTCTAGCAGAAGCTCCTCTATTTCCACTTTCTTTTTTTAATTTATCAATTTCTTCTATTACATAAATAGGTAGTACAACATCGTTATCTTCAAAATTTAAAATTGCCTTTGGATCATGGATCAATACATTTGTGTCAAGTATATAGAGTTTTCTCATCTAACCTTCACCTCTTTTTTTAATTTTGATATTGTAAATATGTTTTTAATTTATTTAATGCTCTTATTTGAAGTTGTCTAATTCTCTCCCTTGTTAAATTCATCTTTTTCCCAAGTACATCTAGAGTCAAAACTTCTTTACCTAATAATCCAAAACGATAGATAATTATCTCCCTTTCTTTGGCTCCTAATATATCTAAAGTTTTTATTAATTTTTCTTTATCACTTTGAATTATTAATTTTTCTTCTATAAATTCACTTTCATCTGCTATTACCCCATGTAAATCACCAGTTTCTCCATAAATCTCATCTAAAGAATTAAAAACAATATTATCTAATTTTAAAAATCTTCTAACATCTTTTTCTTTTAACTCTGTAGCTTTAGCAATTTCTTCTATGGTAGGGTCACAAATATTTTTTGATCTATATTCTTTTATAAATTTTTTGATTTTTGATAAATTATCATATATGTATACAGGATATCTAATAACACCTTTATTAGAAGAGATATATCTTAAAATACTTTGCTTTATCCAAAATGTTGCATATGTGGAAAATTTTCTTCCCATGGTATAATCAAATTTTGCAACAGCTTTCATTAATCCTATATTTCCTTCTTGGATTAAGTCTTGGATTGGAACTCCTAATTTTGTATATCTTTTTGCAATACTTACTACTAATCTTAAATTAGCTGTAATTAATCTTTCTTGTGCTTCTATGTCCCCATTTAAAATATGTTTAGATACCTCTATCTCTTCTTCAGTAGATAAGAGAGGGTAATAACTTATTTCTTTTAAATAATTAGAAATATTCATTTCAACCTCCTGATTCAAATCTTTCTTTTATATCTCTTATATACTATTTATTATTTACTCTTCCTTTTAATATTCTAGAATTTTATTATAATTTATGATAATATTTAATGTATAAAAAAAGAATTTTATAAATATGGAGTAAATATGAGGATTATAGGGATTGACCCAGGAACTGCAATAGTTGGATACGGAATAATAGATTATATTGATAAAAAATATAAAGTTGTTACTTATGGTTGTCTTTATACACACAAAGATCTTCCTATGGAAAAACGAATTCTTTCTATATATAATCAATTAGATGAACTATTAAAAAAATACTCTCCAACAAATATGGCAGTAGAAGATCTTTTCTATTTTAAAAATGCTAAAACTGTTATTTCAGTTGCTCAAGCTAGAGGGGTTATTCTATTATGTGGGGAAAAAAATAATATACCTCAAGTATCCTTTACTCCCCTTCAAATTAAAATTGGAATAACTGGATATGGTCGTGCTGAAAAAAAACAAGTTCAACTTATGGTTCAAAGGATTTTAAAATTAGATAAAATTCCTCAACCTGATGATGCAGCTGATGCACTAGCTATTGCTATTACTCATATTAATTCTTTAAATAGTGGCTATATTTTGTCTTCTAATAAAATTCCTACTAAAATTCAAGGGATCAAAAATGGAAAAATTAGTGCTGCTGATTATCGAAAATTATTAAATAAAAAAGGATGATTTTATGTATAAACACTCAGAAACTTCATCTATTGATTCTTTTTTAGAGCCTTTAGAAACTATCGCTTCAACAATTCATAAAGAAAAAAATATAGAAAAAGCAGTTTTTTTTATTTTACTTAATTTAATTGAAAAAATAAAATTAGGATATTCTGAAGGATATTTCTTTAAATATGATAAAACAAATAAATTTATTAAGCATCTCAATTCATATTTTGACTTGAAAAAAATAGATAATTATAGGGTGGATTTTATTTCTACATATTTAGATAATGAAATATTTTTTTATGGAACACCATTAGAAAATATAATATCAGGAACCAATATAAAAA
>QNYN01000104.1 GCA_003973585.1 Fusobacteriota bacterium
TGACATCCCAGAATTTATTGAAATTATGAATAAATTTGTTGAAAATAAAAATTACAATACTATTAATAGTCAAAATATTATTAAAGAAAAGGCTACTAAATATAAATTTGATAAAACTATTAAATTTGAAGAATTAAAATAATTAAAGGTTTAAAGGAGTTTAGATGGAAAAGTCTAAACTCCTTTTTCTTAAATTTTTCTTAAATTTGTTTCTTTTGCATTGTCCATTTTTTTAGTATTTTTATCCATTTAAAACTAACTAGCAATCACTTTTGCACTATAAAAGATATTTTTGTATAATTCACGAACTTTTTTTGAGTTTTTTCTTTAAAATTTTATTAAAGTATGTTATTATAGCTAATATCAAAAATGGCAATTAAAAAATATAAAAGAGAAGGTGGTTAATTATGTTAAAAAAATGGAATGACATTAGTCTAGTCAAAAGAATTATTATTGGTCTTATTGTAGGTATTATCTTAGCGATGGTAGCTCCAAAGGCAGCAGCTCCTGTAGAAATCTTAGGAAGCTTATTTGTAGGAGCACTAAAAGCAGTGGCACCTATTTTAGTATTCTTCTTAGTTATGGCAGCAATATCACAACATAAATCTGGTCAAAAAACAAATATGAAGAGTGTAATAAGTCTTTACCTAATAGGTACATTCTTAGCAGCTGTTGTTGCTGTTTTAGCTAGTTTTGTTTTCAAGGTTCAAATTTCATTAGGAGATAGTGTTGATAGTATTACTCCTCCAAGTGGAGTTTCAGAAGTATTAAAAACATTATTAATGAATATTGTAGACAACCCTGTAAACGCTTTAGTTAATGCAAACTACATTGGAGTATTAGTTTGGGCATTATTAATAGGGATGGCTTTAAAAAGTGCTAACGATAGTACTAAGGCTGTTATTAGTAATACTGCTGAGGCATTATCACAAGTTGTTAGATGGATTATTCAATTAGCTCCATTTGGAATTATGGGATTAGTATTCACTTCAATTGCTACAAGTGGATTAGCTTCATTATTACAATATGGTAAATTATTAGGAGTATTAGTTGGATCTATGACTTTCATGGCTTTAGTAGTAAACCCTGCAATTGCATTTTTCATGATGAAACAAAATCCTTATCCATTAGTATTTAGATGTTTAAGACAAAGTGGAATTACAGCTTTCTTTACTAGAAGTTCTGCAGCAAACATTCCTGTAAATATGGAATTATGTGAGGAATTAGGATTAGATAAAGATATGTATTCTGTATCTATCCCATTAGGTGCTACAATAAACATGGGAGGAGCAGCTATTACTATCACAGTGTTGACTCTAGCAGCAGTTAATACATTAGGAATCCCTGTAGATTTTGGAACTGCTCTTATTCTTAGTATCTTAGCAGCAGTAAGTGCTTGTGGAGCATCAGGAGTAGCTGGTGGATCATTATTACTTATACCTTTAGCAGCTAGTTTATTTGGAATTCCAGGAGATGTAGCTATGCAAGTAGTAGGAGTAGGATTCGTAATTGGTGTTATTCAAGATTCAGTAGAAACTGGATTAAACTCTTCTACAGACGCTTTATTTACAGCTGTAGCAGAATTTGCTCAATGGAGAAAAGAAGGTAAAGAAATCGTAATTAGTAAAAAAGGTGAACTATAAAAATATAATATTATTATAATTAAGATATGGCAGGTTATTTATTTGCCATATCTTTTTTTTATTTCTTTAAAAGGATTTTTCTCTTTTTTTATAATAGTATATAAATCAGATTTTTATCTCTAACTAAGGAGTTTCTATTATGAAAAAATTTTATTTTATTTTATTTCTGCTTTTGTTTTCTATAAATACTTTTTCTGTTACTTTTTTAGATCCAGTTGTAAACCGTGTTTTAGTCTATATTGATAAAGACAGTGCTAACAACTATGCTTTTATTAAAGGGATGAGTGAACACGATGAAAAAAAAGTAGATAAATTTATATCCCTTGGAATAGTTGGTTCTTCTATTGAACCTCGTTTTAAAGATAAAAAAGATTATTATACTGTAGTTCCTATGATTAATGGAAAATATAAAAAATTCTATACCTTTGGTGGAATATATAATGGATATAATTTTTATGAAGGGAAGAAACTAGATTTAAATTTTACTGCTGAATATAGTTTTTTAGGTCGTGTAGAAGATGATTTTGATTCTTATTTCAAAGAACTTGATGAACTTGATAGTCCTATTATGCTAGGAATTAGTGGAAGTTATAAACTAAATTATGCTTTTTTAACTGGTGGAATAAATCATAATATCAGAGGTAATCGTAATGAAAATACTGCTTCTATAGGAGTTTTAAGTGGAATACCATTTAAAAAATTCATCCTTTTAGGTTTTGTAAATTATAAATTAATGAGTAATTCTTTTACTGATAAATACTTTGGGATACCAGATAAGCCTTATAACGGTCCTATTACTCCATATGAAGTCAATGGTGTTGGACAAGCACTACAATTTACAGGAGCATTAGCCTATAGCTTTAGTAGACACATAGACCTTTTTGCTTATTATTATTTTGAAACATTTTCTGATAATATAAAAAATAGTACTCTTACTACTGGGAAAAGTTCCCATATGTTTGGTATAGGTGGTACTTATACTTTTTAAAGTAATATAAAAAGTCAGAATTGGAATTCCAACTCTGACTTTTATTTTATATTTTATTTTAATAAATAAACTATTTTCTTACTTCTGTTACATGCATTTCAATTGCGTCAAATTTACATTTTTCATAACATAATCCACAACCTATACATTTTTCAGGATCTACTTTATGTTTCTCTTTTACTGCACCTTCGATACAGTCAACTGGACACACTCTAGCACAAGCTGTACATCCAATACATTTATCCTCTATAATTTCTGCTTTTTTAACTTCTTTTATTTGATTTTCAATAGCATTTGTAGGACATTTCATAGAACATAATCCACAATTGATACAATGCTCAGGATCAATTATTGCTAAGTTATTTTCAATATGAACTGCTTTTCTTTCTGTTCCATCTTCATTTTTAATTGTAACAGGACATGCTTTTACACACATTCCACATGCAATACATGCAATAGAACAAGATTTTCTAGCTACTGCACCTTTATCTTTTGAATTACATAAAACTGTAACTTTTTGATTTTCAGGTAACATTTCTATTATATTTTTTGGACATTCTAATACACATTTTGTACAAGAAATACACTTTTCTTCATTTACTACAGCAATTCCTCTTGCATTTATTTCGATTGCACCTGTAGGACAAACCTTTACACAATCTCCATATCCAAGACATCCATGCCAACATGACTTATCTCCACCAAAGTAAAGAGAAGCTGTAGCACAAGTTTTTATCTCAACATCATATTCATAAGTTCTAGTTGTCTTTGAATTATCACCTTGACATTTTACCCTTGCTACTTTTCTTACAGCATTAGGATCTGCTCCTGCTCCACCCATAATTCCTGCAATATCATTTACTACTTGTGATCCACCAGGTGCACATAAAGATGTACTTGCACCTTCTAAAGCTACTGCTTCTGCATATCCTCCACAACCTGGATAACCACATGCTCCACAGTTTGCTCCTGGTAATATTTCTATTATTTTTTCAACATTAGGATCTATCTCTACCTCAAATTTCTTTGAAGCAAAAGCTAAGAATAATCCCATTATAAGACCTATTCCTCCTAACACTAATATAGCGTTTATCATCTTTTAACCTCCAAATTAATTATATTTTCATTCCTGAGAATCCCATAAATGCCATAGCTAATAATCCTGCTGTTACGAAGGCTATTGCTACACCTTGGAATGGTCTTGGTACATCTGCATATTCTAATCTTTCTCTGATTCCTGCAAGTAAGATTAATGCCATTGTAAATCCTATAGCTGCTGCCATACCGTTTACAACAGTTTCAATAAAGTTGTACTTCTCTTGAATATTTAAGATAGCTACTCCTAATACTGCACAGTTAGTAGTGATTAACGGTAAGAAAACTCCTAATGCCTTATAAAGGTTTGGAGAAGTCTTTTGAACTGCCATCTCAACAAATTGTACTAATGAAGCTATAATTAATATAAATGCTATTGTTTGTAAATATCCTAATCCAAAAGGATCTAATAGATAGTTTTGAACTACCCAAGTTACAGCTGATGCCAATGTCATTACGAAAGTAACTGCCATTCCCATCCCTATTGAAGATTCTACCTTTTTAGAAACACCCATGAAAGGACAAATCCCTAAAAATTTAGCAAATATAAAGTTGTTTATAAATATAGAACCAAATATGATTCCGAATAAATTTCCTAAATCCATCGATTATCCCTCCTTTTTCATTTTAATATAATTTTGTGTTGCTATGATAAATCCAATAGTTATAAATGCACCAGGTGCTAATATAAATATTAATGCCGGTTGGTATGTAGGAGGAGTTAATTGTAATCCAAAGAAACTTCCATTTCCTAACACTTCTCTTATAGACCCTAATACTGTAAGGGCTAAAGTGAATCCTAAACCATTTCCAATACCATCTAATAAAGAAGCAAATACTCCATTTTTAGATGCAAAACTTTCTGCTCTTCCTAAGATTATACAGTTTACAACGATTAATGGTAAAAATAATCCTAATACTGCATATAAACTAGGTAAATAACCTTGCATTACCATTTGTACGATAGTTACTAAAGTAGCTATTACAATGATATAAGCTGGTATTCTAACTTTTGCAGGTATCAAACTTTTGATAGCTGAAATAATTACATTTGAACATGCTAAAACTACTAATGTTGCTAATCCCATTGCCATACCATTTATAGCTGAGTTAGTAACACCTAATGTAGGACATAGTCCTAATAATAATACGAATACTGGATTTCCTTTAATTAATGGATCTGTTAATAATTTTAAATAATTTTGCTTTGCCATTATTTCTTCACCTCTTCAAAAGCTTTTGTAGCTTTAATTACACCAGTATAAACAGCTTTAGGAGATATAGTTGCTCCAGCAAATCCATCTACACTTTTATCAAATTCATAACCTTTGTCTCTTCCAATCCAAAGAGCTTGCCAATCAGCGTTTTCTATATTAGTTCCTAATCCAGGTGTTTCAGATTGTCCTGTAACTTTTAACCCTGTAATAGTTCCTTTTGTATCA
>QNYN01000135.1 GCA_003973585.1 Fusobacteriota bacterium
AACCCCTAAAATTAGGGAAATTACTTAAAACTCTTGGGGTTGACGACCCAACAGAGATCGAATCTCTTATAAAGGAGTGGAAAAGTTACTATTTCTCTCCCGAATCTCTGGAAGCCAAAATCCAAGAAACTACAAATATTGAGAGTATTTACAACCTTTACCATTCTTGTAATGGCTCTATTATTTCTGGTGGCAATATGGCAAAAACTGTGTTTCCTCTAACTTCATTTGTAACTTCTATTCCAATCTTTGAAAGTTCTTCTTCTAAATATTTAGCCATATCATTCCCATTTTTGGCATTTTCATACCAAATATTTTCTTCAAATAAAGTTATATATTGAGTAGCTAGAAATCTCATCTTAGACAAAAGTTGTAAATCTTGTTTTCTTAAATATTCAAATTCATTTATTCTAGATTTAAGTTTTTCATTAAAAATTACCACAGCTTCTCCAAACATAATTCCATTTTTAGTTGCTCCAAAAGATAAAATATCCACACCACAATCTCGAGTCATCTCTTTTAGAGTACAATCTAAAGCTACTACTGCATTTGAAATTCTAGCTCCATCCATATGTAAGTACATATTATGCTCTTTAGCAAATTTTGATATTTCTTTTATTTCATCTAAAGTATAGATAGTCCCATTTTCAGTAGCTTGACTAATAGAGATTATATTTGGACTAGGTCTATGGAATGTATCTTTAAATAATAGATATTTTTTTGCTTCTTCTAAATCTAACTTTCCATCTGTACTTGGAACTGTTAGCATTTGCATCCCTGTAACCTTTGATAAAGCTCCTGTTTCATCTGTATATATATGAGCTGTTTCAGGACATAATACTGCACTTCCTATTCCTTTTAAAATGTCTAGTGCAAAAACATTTGATGCAGATCCATTATATACAAAAAGTGTTTCTACATCTCCAAATACCTCATTGAACTTTTCTTTTGCCTTTGCTGTATATTCATCCCCTCCATATGGAGACTGATGACCTGTATTAACCTTTAAAAGGCTCTCCATAATTTTGGGGTGAACACCACTATAGTTATCACTTGCAAAACTTTTTTTCATATTTTCTACTCACCTATATCCTTCTTAAATTATTGTATTCATCTAATTTTTCTTTTAATTTTTTTATTTGAGCTTCTGAAAATCCTTCTTCTTTTAATTGATTAAAATCAAAATTTTCTAGTTGAGAAATATATTCAATTTTATGTTCTTTTAAATAAGCAATAAAACTTCTATATCTAAAGAATAATTTTGAAACTTTATGTCCATAAGCTATATATTCCTTTACTTCATAGCTATATTCATTATTTTTAAATTGTAAATATAAATCTTTTGCATTCATTATTTTAATTTTTGAATGTCCTTCTTCTACTAATTTATCAAAATCAAAGTTTTCTAGTTCATCAACATAAACAACCCCTAAATTCTCACATATTTTTTTGAATTCATCATGTTTTCTAGCAGAATAAAGATCTTTAATAAGAACTTTATATTTAGGTTCTCCAAATGTTTTTTCCCCACCAGATTTTTTTAGGTCTTCTAACTCTTTTTTTACTTGAGCTAATAAATCTTTAGATTCTAATAACTCTTTTTCTAAATTATTCTTTTCTTCTCTTAAAATAAAATTTTCTTGTTTTACTCTATCAAATTCAAGGGTTATCTTCTCAAATTGTTTATCAAATGGTGATTTTTTTAATTTTTGAATCTCTGCTTCTTGCTCTTTTATAATTGAAGATAATTTATTTTCTGTAATCACTGTATTTTCTAGCTCTTTTTCTAATTTTTGAATATCTTCTTTTAAATTCTTAATTTCTTCTTTTTCTTTAGTTCCAAATAAACTCATATTTCCTCCAATTTATTAATATAACTTAAGTATAATAAATATAAAATAAAAGTACAACTCTTAAATTAGTTTAGATTTTCTAATATTTATCAATAAAAATTTCAAATGCTACTTTTTCCCATGAAACCTCTTCTTTAGAAGTTAAAACAAAATAAAGATCTGTTCCATTTTTTAGTATTTCCCTAGTTGAATGACTAAAACTTGTTATAAAATCAGAAATTCCACCTTCTCTATTTAAATTTTTAATATAGTTCTTCAAAGGAATTTCTTTATTTCCTTTTATCATAACTGATAATTCAATTGCTTCTTTAGATTTTAAATTTTTAATTCTAAATCTTGTATTTTTTATTTTAGAAGAATCTATATTGTCTAAATTTTCTATCTTAAATGTTTTTACTTTTATATTTTCATCTGATGAATCTAGATTATATGTAAGTAAATCTAAACTTTGTTCCCCACAAATATCTATTTGCATAGCAGTTTCTACCTTTTGATGGTCTAAACCTTTTCCTAAAAGGTGCATAAGCTTTGTTAGAGCTGCTTCTGGTGTTAAGTCTACACCACTTACCACTCCTGCATCTAAAAGTCTAGTACTGGCGTTATATAGCCCCATTTTGACCATTCCTGTAGGGCATTGTGTTGTATTAACTACTACTACACCTGATTTTATTATTTCTTCTATCACTTCTGCAAAAAGATCACTTGTAGGAGCATTCCCATTTCCATAAGTTTTTAATATAAGACCATTAATTTTATTATTTTTAAAGATACTTCTCAAAATTTCAGGATTAAACCCTGGAAAAATATCAAAGACTAAAACATTAGTATCCATAGAATAATCTACAAAAAATTTATTTTTAGAAGGTTTTCTAATCCTTTTTTTATTTATCTCAATTTCTGATCCTGCTATCCCTAAATTTGAATAATTAGGAGTTGAAAAACCATAATAATTACTTGCATCTAATTTTCTAGCTCTATTTCCTCTCAAAAGGTTATCTCTAAAAAATATACACACTTCAGGAACTAGAGGAATATTATAAATATCTGATCCTGCTATTTGAATAGCAGTAACTAAATTTTGCATAGCATCACTTCTAGGATTTTCTAGTGGTACTTGAGATCCTGTTAAAATTACAGGCTTATCTAAATTGTGTAACATAAATGAAAGTGCTGAAGATGTATAAGCCATTGTATCTGTTCCATGTAAAATTACAAATCCACAATATTTTTCATAATTTTCTTCTATTATTTTAGCTATCTCAACCCAAATTTTTGGATTCATATCCGATGAATCTATCAACTCTTCTACTTGAATATATCCTGTTTGAAAACTCTTTAAAAGAGGATAATTTGCTGTTATTTCACTCCAGTCATCTGCTGGCTTCAATGGACTTAAAGGATTTCCTCGTTCTATATGAACCATCCCAATAGTTCCACCAGTGTTAATTACTAATACTTGTTCCATTTTGCCTCCCCCATAATTAAATAAATCATTTAATAATTAATTATACTTGTTTTTTCTATGTTTTAAAAGTCTTTTTATTATAATCCCCCCTTTTCTTGTTATTCTCCCTTTGGTGTAGTATAATTTAGAAAAAAGATTTTGGAGGGAAAAATGAAAATCACCATTAATAGAAGTGAATTAATAGACAATTTAAGCAAACTCTCACTAGTCATCAAAGATAATTCTATAAGACCTGTTATTTCAGGAGCAAAGTTAGAAGTATCAGAAGATAATATTTTATTTACAGGAACTACCCTTGAAACTACAATTAAATCTAGTTTAGAAGGTGAAATAAAAGAAACTGGAGTAGTTGTATTCAAAGTTAGTTTAGTTCTTGAATATATAAAATTATTAACTCAAGAAGAAATAGAAATTAGTAGTACTGAAAATAAATTATTTATCCATAATGCTGAATTTTCAACTTTAGATAGTGATGAATATCCAAAACTTAATGTTGAAGGTGGAACACCTATTTTAAGTATAGAGGCTAATACTCTAATTGAAGCCTTCGACAAAGTTATTTTTTCAGCTTCACAAGCACCTGAAAATTTAGCAATAAATACTATTAGAATGAAATTAGAAGATAATAAAATCTATTTGGTTACCACTGACTCATATAGATTAGCTCATTTTCTTTTAGAAGCAGAGACAAAATTAAATCAAGAGTTTTCCATTCCTTTAGAAGGTGCTTCTATTCTAAGTAAATTATTTAGAGGTAGTAAGGAAATATTACATTTTTTCATTGATGGAAACCAATTAAGGATTAAATCTGAAAAATTAACTTTTTCTATACGATTAGTTGACTTGGCTTTTCCTGACTATAATGCTATTTTAGGTAGTATGAATTCAACTAAAACTATTGAAATGAATTTAAAAGATTTTAAATCTGCACTAAAAAAGGTTCTTACTATAGCCAAAAGAAATCAAGAAACAAAAAATGGTGCATACTTTGATTTTGTAGGAAACAAATTAAAAATATTTGTATCTTCAGGTAGTGCCAAAACTACACAAAAATTAGATACCATAAAAGAAGGGGATGATTTTAAAGCTTCAATAAATGCCAAATTTATAGAAGATTTTTTAAATAATATTGAAAAAAATATAATAATAAAGGCTACTAATTCAAGTTCTATGTTTATTTTAAAAGAAGTTGATAATAATAACTACACTTATATTTTGATGCCTTTAGCCCTTAGAGATTAGGAGGTAAAAATGGATTTTTATAGAAGAATGTTAATTAAAATTTTAAAAAGTTCTATGTCTGGTAGTGAATCAAATGTATTAAAAGTATTAGAATCAGGATATGATTTAACTACAGAAGACAAAAAAGAATTAGAAGAATTAATAGATAATATGTAAAAACAAAATATATTAATTTAAAATATCAACTTAAAGTTGAAAAAAAGGGGGAATATAATTATGTCAGTTTTAGAAGGATTAAAGCCAGAAAAAGTGTTTAAGTATTTTGAGGAAATTAGTGCAATTCCTAGAGGATCTAAACATGAAGAAAAAATTAGTGAATATCTCTATAATTTTGGAAAATCAAGAGGTTTAGAGACTATTACCGATGACGCAATGAATGTTATTATCAAAAAAGAAGCTACTCCAGGATATGAAAATGCTCCTACAATTATTATTCAAGGGCATATGGATATGGTTTGGGAAAAAAATCTAGATACAGAATTTGATTTTGAAAATGAAGGGTTAAAATTATTTGTTGAAGGAGACTTTATCAAAGCTCATGGAACTACTTTAGGAGCTGATAA
>QNYN01000165.1 GCA_003973585.1 Fusobacteriota bacterium
TTTTAAATTTTGAAAAAATGTAGTATACTATAAATTAAGTAGTTCAGTTAAACTATTAAAACAACATAATGGAGGTTATAATATATATGCAATTTAGAAAAGAAATAGTGAAAGAAGGATTAGAAAGAAAGTTAATGGGAAAATATGGAAGTGAATTAGAAGAAGCACAACCATTTGAGGTGTATAACTGTCTAACAGAAGTTATAATGGAAGAGATTGGAAAATCATGGAAAGAAACTAAAAATACATATGAAAATGGAAGACAAGCTTTTTATTTTTCAGCTGAATTTTTAATGGGAAGAGCATTTAGTAATAACTTAATTAACTTAGGGATTTATGACGGAGTAAAAGAGTTAATAGAAGAGTTAGGATTAGATATCAATGAAATAGAAGCTGCTGAAGGAGATGCAGGATTAGGAAATGGTGGATTAGGAAGACTAGCAGCTTGTTTTATAGAGTCTATGGCTACTCTTAACTTACCAGGAACAGGATATGGAATTAGATATAAATTTGGAATGTTTAAGCAAAAATTTGAAAATGGATTTCAAACTGAGTACCCTGATAACTGGCTTAAATATGGAGACCCTTGGAGTGTAAGAAAAGAAAGTGAAAAAGTAATCGTTAGATTTAATGAAGAAAGAATAATAGCAGTACCTTATGATACTCCTATTATAGGATATGGAACAAAGAATATAAATACATTAAGATTATGGCAAGCAGAAGCTATAGAAGAATTAAATTTAGGTGAATTTAGTGAGCAACATTATGAAGCAGCACTTAGAGATAAAAACTTTGCTGAAAATATATCAAGAGTTCTTTATCCAAATGATGATACAGAAGAAGGAAAGAAATTAAGATTAAGACAACAATATTTCTTCTCATCTGCATCATTACAAGATATTGTTAGAAAATTCAAATTAAAACATGGAACAGATTTTGAAAAGTTACCTGAGTTTGTAAGTATTCAATTAAATGATACACATCCAGTAGTAGCTATTCCAGAATTAATGAGAATATTAGTAGATGTAGAAGGTATCTTATGGGTAGATGCATGGAATATTGTTAAGAAGACATTTGCTTATACAAACCATACTATCCTTGCAGAAGCATTAGAGAAGTGGTATACAGAGTTATTTAGAAGTGTATTACCTAGAATTTATGAAATTGTTGTAGGAATTAGTAATCAATTCAATACATTACTTATGGAAAAATATCCAAATGATATTGAAAGAAGAAAAAGAATGGCTATAATTAATCCAGATTCAAAATTAATTCATATGGCATGGTTAGCAATTTATGGATCATATGCAGTAAATGGAGTTGCAGCTTTACATACTGAAATTTTAAAAAATGTTGAATTAAGAGATTGGTTTGAATTATATCCAAATAAATTCCAAAATAAAACTAATGGTGTAACTCAAAGAAGATGGTTATTAAAGTCAAATCCAGAATTAGCTAGTTTAATTACAGAATTAATTGGGGATAAGTGGATAACAGATCTATCTGAATTAAAGAAATTAGAAAAGTTTGTTGATGATAAAGAAGTTTTAGAAAAATTCTTAGACGTAAAACAAACTAAAAAAGAGCAATTAGCTAAATTTATAAAGTCTAATACAGGAGTAACTGTAGATACAAATTCAATCTTTGATGTACAAGTAAAAAGATTACATGAATATAAAAGACAAATATTAAATATATTACATGTTATGGATTTATATAATAGAATTAAAGAGAATCCATCAATGAAAGTAACTCCTAAAACTTATATATTTGGTGCAAAATCAGCTCCAGGATATTTCAGAGCTAAAGCAATTATAAAATTAATAAATGAAGTTGCATTAAAAGTTAATAATGATGAAGATGTAGCAGGAAGATTAAAAGTGGTTTTCGTAGAAAACTATAACATAACTCCAGCAGAGCATATCTTCCCAGGAGCAGATGTATCTGAGCAAATATCTACAGCAGGAAAAGAAGCTAGTGGAACAGGAAATATGAAGTTTATGATGAATGGAGCTCCTACATTAGGAACATTAGATGGTGCAAATGTAGAGATTGTAGAAGAAGCAGGAATCGAAAATAACTTTATTTTTGGAATGAAAGTAGAAGAAATA
The DNA here is from genome assembly GCA_003973585.1 of Fusobacteriota bacterium. The sequence goes on from QNYN01000165.1 coordinate 2,112, forward strand.
GAAGAATTAAGAAGAAAAGGATATAATCCAAGACAAGCAATGGAAGAAACAGAAGGATTATCAAAAGTAATGAGTCAATTAACAGATGGAACATATAATGATAATGGAACAGGAATGTTTGAAAACATTAAAAGATCATTATTAGAAGGGGAACACTGGCATGGAGCAGATGAATATTTCGTAATGAAAGATTTTGCTGACTATAGAAGAGTAAGAGAGAGTATCGATGAAGCTTTCGAAGATAGATTAGGATGGGCTAGAAAAGCATGGATGAATATTTCTAACTCTGGTAAATTTACAAGTGATAGAACAATATCTCAATATGCTGAAGAAATCTGGAGAATTGAAGCAAAAAAAATATAGAAAAGTATTAATTTAAATGATATAATATTTCCTATAAAAATTAATTAGGAGGATATTATGCAAAAATTTACAACTAGCGGAGTATGTGCTAAAACGATAGAGTTTAAAATACAAGATGGAATTTTAAAAAATGTAAAATTTAATGGTGGATGCCCTGGAAATGCTATAGGTTTATCAGCATTAGTAGAAGGAATGAAAGTAGAAGAGGTAGTTACTAGATTACAAGGAACAGAGTGTGGTAATAGACCTACATCTTGTCCAGACCAGTTGGCAAAAGCATTAAAAGAGTTTATAGCAGAATAATACTAGTTATTTAAGAGAGGTTTTTAGTTGAAAGCTAAAAACCTCTTTTTTTTGTTTATATTTATGGTAGAATTAAATAATTATAATTAGGAGGATAAAATCATGAAATATATAAATATTTATATAGGCATTATTAATTTATTTACTTTTTTGATGTTTGGAATAGACAAATATAAAGCCAAGAAAGAGTACTCTAGAATATCGGAAAGGGGACTATTTTTACTATGTTATTTAGGAGGAGGAATAGGTGGATTTTTAGGAATGTATTTATTTAAACATAAAACTAAAAAATGGTATTTTAATTTATTAGTTCCAATATCAATAGCAGTTTATGGATATTTATGGTGGCGATTATATGGATATTTTAGCAATTAATTAGAAATTATATAAAATAAGGAGATTAATTATGAAAATAGAAAAAGGAAAAAAAATAACTTTAGAATTTGTATTAAGAGATGATAAAGGAAATTTATTAGATAGAACTACTAAGGGTGATGAACTTGTATTTATCTATGGAGAAGAGGCAATTGTAAAGGGACTAGAAGACGAACTTTTAGGCAAGAAAATAGGAGATAAATTTAAAGTTAAAATATCTCCTAATAAAGGATATGGAGAATATGATGAAGATTTAACTACAGAGATGTCTTTAGACCAATTTGATGGTATAGAAATTTATGAAGGGATGGAATTTGAAGCTGAAACTGAAGATGGGCCTGGGATATTTACTATAAAAGAAATATTATCTGAGGAAAATAAAATTATAGTAGATGGAAACCATCCTTTTGCAGGGTTAACCCTTTATTTTGAAGTTAAAGTAGTAGGAGTAGAGTAAGAGTATAAATTTTATAAAAGAATGATCAAAGAAATGAAAACCTGTAAACTAGATGCACTAAAAAAGTATCGATGTTTACAGGTTTTTATATTTAAATTAGTTTAATTTTATATAATATAATGAAAATTTTATTTTATCTATTGACATTATGTAGAAAATATTATAAAATTTATGCAAAGAAAGTGAAATAATGAACATTATTAATAAGATGATTAAAAAAATGAGAAAATTAATAGAAAAGCAAGTTATGTTTTTATCAAAGACTAAAAATATTATATAAATTTTAAAATAAATAACAGGAGGAATTATTATGTTAACTGCAAGAACAATTTATTGGCCATCTATCAATGCAATAGGACCAGGAGCTCTTACAAATGGAATAGAAGAGGCTTCTAAATACGGATTTAAAAAAGCATTAGTTGTAAGTGATCCTATATTAGAAAAAATTGGAATCGTTGAAAAGGTTTTAAAACAATTGGATAAAATAGGATTAGAGTATTCTGTTTATACAAATGTTTCAGAAAATCCAACAGTTGCAAATGTACATACAGGATTAGAAGAGTATAAAAAAAATGAATGTGATTGTTTAGTATCAATTGGAGGAGGATCTCCTCAAGATACAGCTTCAGCTATTGCAATATTAGCAACAAATGGTGGAGATATTCGTGACTATAACGGAATAGGTATTTCAAGTAAAAAATCAGCACCAATTATTGCAATTAATACTACTGCTGGAACTGCAGCAGAAGTTACAATTAACTGTGTAATAACAGATACAGAAAAGAAAATTAAAATGGTAATAGTTGACCCTAATTCAATTCCATTAATTTCTATTAATGATCCAGAATTAATGTTAGAAAAACCAAAAGGTTTAACTGCTGCAACTGGAATGGATGCTTTAACTCATGCAATAGAAGCATATGTAAGTACAGGAGCATTCGAATTATCAGATGCTATTTCTTATAAAGCTATTGAATTTATAAGTAGATCTTTAGTAGCAGCTGTTGAAAATGGAAATGATTTAGAAGCTCGTTCACAAATGGCATGGGGTTCATTTACAGCAGGATTAGCATTTTCAAACTGTGGATTAGGATTAGTTCATTCAATGGCTCATCAATTAGGATCTGAGTATAATCTTCCACATGGAGTAGCTAATGCAATATTATTACCTTTCGTAATGGAATACAATTTAGAAGCAAATCTAGAAAAATTTGCTCAAATAGCAGTAGCTATGGGTGAAAAAGCAGAAGGTAAAACTATAGAAGAATTAGCAAATGCTTCTGTAAAAAGAGTAAGAGAATTATCAAAAGAAGTAAAAATTCCAGCTTTAAAAGAGACAAAATTTGATGTTAAAGATGTTGAAAAATTAGCTAAACAAGCTATGGTTGATCCTTGTACAGGTGGAAATCCTAAAGGTGTAACAGAAAAAGATATAGAAGGAATCTATATAAAAGCATTTAATTATTAATAAAAACTTTTTAGAGGATAGCTAAG
>QNYN01000214.1 GCA_003973585.1 Fusobacteriota bacterium
CCATTATAATAAAACTTTTTTTTTAGAATATAAAAAATCTTTTTAACCAGAAAAATATCAAGACCTCGAAATTTTGATTTTAAGAGCTTTCGGTATATAAATACACACTTATGAATTTATAACATCCTTAAAACTAAAATTTTACAAAACACATTATTTTTACTACTATAAAAAGGCACTAAACAAAAAAGTCCTGTAAATAAAATTACAGAACTTTTTTGTTTGATTTGTATTTTTTTATTTTTTCCAAGTGTTAGGAGATTTGTTCCATTGACTAGCTTCTTTTGCATCTTCTTCTGATAAATAATTTTCTTCTTTTGCTAATATAATTAAATCAGAAAATTTTGATAGAGTTTCCCATTTGCAATTTATTTCTTCAAATCTATCATAAGCTTTTTGAAATTCATAAGAAAATATTGCTAAAACTTCTACTTCTTTAGCTCCTTCTCTTCTACAAGCTTCAATGGCTGAAATACAACTTCCACCAGTAGATATTAAGTCTTCAATGACGATAACTTTCTTTCCTTCTACATCTCCACCTTCTATTTGCTTACCTGCACCATGAGCTTTTGGTTTTGATCTAATATATGCCATAGGAACATTTAATCTATCAGCAATAAATGCTGCCCATGGAATACCTGCTGTAGAAGTTCCGGCTATAAGATCATAATCTTTTCCTTCTAATGCTTCCATAAATGCATTTACAATGTCTGTTCTTTCCTTTGGAAATCCTATAACCTTTCTATTGTCGCAATAAATAGGAGATTTTATTCCTGATACAAATGTAAAAGGTTCACTTACATTTAATCTTACTGCTTCTACTTTTAATAGTGCTCTTGCTACTTTTTTAGAATTATTCATATTCAACCTCACTTCCTCTATTTTCAATTATTTTAGTCCCATCATAAACAATCTTTCCATTAACAATTGTTGTTTCTATAGCTCCTTTACCAGAATATCCATCAAAAGGTGTCCATCCACACTTAGATATAGTGTTTTCATTTTTTAAGATAAACTCTTTTTCTAAATCTACAATGACTAAGTCAGCATAATTACCTATCTTTATTTCGCCTCTATCTTTTATTCCAAATATTTCACTTGGATTTTTAGACATTAATTCTATCAATCTGGCAAGAGTTATTTTTCCTTTTGATACTGCATCTAGCATAAGTAAAAGAGAATTTTCAACTCCTGGAATTCCAAAAGTTATTTTTTCTAATTTTTCCTCTAATAAATGTGGTGCATGATCTGTTCCTATAGTATCAACTGTTCCATCATTTATTGCATCCCAAAGAGCTTCTTTATCAGTTACTTTTTTCAATTCAGGTTTCATTCTAAGTAATTTTTCATTTTTTCCTTTTACTTGATCCTCTGTTAAATACAAATGATGTGGTGTTACTTCTACATAAAAATTTTTCTTATTAATTTTTCTGTATTTTTTTATTATTTGTATCTCTTCTTCACTTGAAATATGGCATAAATATAATTTATTTCCATAATTTTTATTATAGGAAATAGCTTTTTCTACCATCTCTCCTTCTGCATGTACTGAAACTATTTTTGACTTTAAAAACATATTTTTTAAAATTTCATCTTTTTCTACTAACATTTTTCCAGTTGAAATATTCATAAATACTTTAGTAGAAGCTATCCCTTCTTTTGGTATTATATCACTATTATCAGTAGCAGTCCCTCCAAAATGAAATCCATAATTTACAACTGATTTTTTAGAAGCTATTATTTTTTTATTCTCTAAAGCTTCTAAATCTGTAGTGGTAGGAATAGTATTTGGCATATCTAAAAATGTTGTTATACCTCCCTTAGCACATGCACGAGATCCACTCAATAAATCTTCTTTATGAGTTAACCCAGGATCTCTCATGTGTACATGGGGGTCTATTATTCCAGGAATTACATAACTTTCACCTTTTAAATCTAAAACATCTAATTTCATAGTAGTTTCTATTCCATTTTCCAAATCCTTAAATATATCTTTTGCTACTTCTGATTTAGTAATTTCATCTTCTATTTTAAAAATTCTTCCATTTTTAATATATATATCCTTAATTTCATATTTATTCTCATTTGTAGATAATCTAGCATTTTTTATAAGCATAACTAACTCCTTATTTTATATTTATCCTATCTCTTCTAAGATTAATTTTGCTGCATGAACTGGATTTTCTGCTTTCGTTATAGGTCTTCCAACAACTAAGAAATCAGCTCCATTTTCTATAGCCATTTTAGGAGTCATAATCCTTTTTTGATCATTTGCAGCAGCCCAAGCAGGTCTTACTCCAGGACAAATTGTATAAAAATTATCTCCACATAGTTCCTTTATTTTTTTAGCTTCTAATGGTGAACAAACTACTCCATGTAGTCCAGCATCTCTAGTTTCCATAGCCCAATGATTTGCTAGCTCACTAATTCCTAAATCAGTTTTAAAATGATTTGCTACTTCTTCTTCACTAAATGAAGTCAAAATAGTCACTGCTATAGCTATAGAATCTGAATTCGTTTCTTTTAACATATCAGCAACTTTTTTCATCATCGTAGGACCACCACCTGCATGAACATTAAACATAAAAACTTCTTGTTTGCTTGCAAACATAGACGCCATCATTGTAGTATTTGGAATATCATGAAATTTTAAGTCTAAAAATACTTTTTTATTTATGCTATGTAAATAATCTACAGCTTCTCCACGAGTATTTAAAAACAACTCTAATCCTACCTTATATGTAGATACTGCATCTCCAATTTCATTTACAATATCTTTTACTTCATCTAATGTTTTATAGTCTAATGCTACTATTAATCTATCTTTAGCTTCTAATTTCATATAACTCCCCCTATTTTTTAGTTGATAATCTTTTTCTATACTTTTCTCCACCATCTGGATGAACTATTCCTACTAAATCACTTATATTTTTTACATTATTTTCTTTACAATATTTTTCCAATCCTTCTTTTACTTCTAAAGGTAATCTAGGATTTCCAAACATCCCTGTTCCAAGAGATACAGCACTTGCTCCTGCCATTATAAATTCTATTGCATCATCTGCTGAAATTATTCCTCCCATACCCAAAACTGGTATAGAAACTTCTTGTGTTACTTGATAAATCATTCTAAGAGCTACAGGTTTTACTGCTGGGCCCGATAATCCTCCCATAATATTTCCTAATATTGGCTTTTTTCTTCTAATATCTATTGCCATTCCTAGTAATGTATTGATTAATGCAATTCCGTCTGCTCCTTCTTCTTCTGCGATTTTAGCGATTTCTACTATATTTGTCACATTAGGAGAGAGTTTTACAATCATAGGTTTAGTCAAAACTTTTCTTACTTCCCTTGTTACTAACCTTGCCATTTCAGGATTTGCTCCAAAAGCCATTCCTCCATCTTTTACATTTGGACAAGATATATTTAACTCCACTAATTCTATCTCTTTTATTTTTTCTATTTCTTTAGCAATCTCTATATATTCTTCTAAAATTTTCCCATTTATATTAGCAACTAACGGGATATGTAATTCTTTTTTTATAGAAGGTATTATTTTCTTAAATTCCTCAATACCAGGATTTTCTAGACCTACAGAATTTAACATTCCAGACGGTGTTTCTGCTATCCTAGTCCCCATATTTCCATTTCTTGGTTCTAATGTAATCCCCTTTAATACAGCAGCACCTAATTCATTAGGATCAAAATAATCTTTAAATTCTAGACCGTATCCAAAACATCCAGATGCTGTCATAATTGGGTTATTTAATTTTACTCCTAAAAATTCAATATTTAATCTAGTACTCATTAACAACAACCTCCATTAGGGTCTACAACATCTACATCAACTATATCTGTACTTTCAAATACAGGCCCATCATGACATACTTTTTTCATTCCATTTTTTGTTAAAATAGAACATCCCACACAAGCTTTTATTCCACATGCCATTCTTTCTTCTAGAGAAATTTGACATCTAATATCATTTTCTTCTGCAACCCTTGCTACTGCTTCCATCATTTTGTGAGGGCCACATGTGTATATTATGTCTATTTTATTTTCATGTAAAAGTTCTTTTAAAAGATCTACAGTATTTCCTTTTTCTCCTACACTACCATCATCAGTTACTAACTTTTTTTCTAAGTTTTCAAAATTAAATCTATCTGTTATTTTAATAGCATTAGAATTTCTTCCACCACCAATAAATGTTACTTTATTTGTTCCATTTAATTTTTTTATTAAATATTTAATTGGTGCCATTCCCATTCCACCACCAATTACTACTACATTTTTATCTTTTATCTCTAAATCAAATCCTGTTCCTAAAGGCCCTTGAATGTTTATTGTTTCACCTGTTTTTAATTTTGTAAATTCTTTAGTTCCCTTTCCTAAAGCTTCATAATAAAATTCTATAATATTTCCATCTATATTATGTAAACTTATTGGTCTTCTAAGAACTCTCGCTTCATCTTTACATTGAAGCATAAAAAATTGTCCTGGATTAGAATGTTTTGGAATCTCTATCCCTTCTACCCTCATTAAATAATAATTATCAGCAATATTTATGTTCTCTATTATCTTTGCATCTTCTAAAAACATCTTTCCTCCTCTAGATAAAAAAAAAGAATAAAAACTAAATAATTAGTTTTTATTCTCAATATTAAAAGTATTTAAATTAAAAATTAAATTAACTGCTCCCCTTGTAACATGAGGAACATCTATTAAGGATAGGTTTGAGTTTTCTATGAAATGAATATTGTTGTTTATATATTGCATTTTACCCTCCTTGTCCCTTTAATTAAATTAATCTATATTATCATATTAAAAGGTTTTCTTCAAGATAAAAAAGCTAATGTCTATCACTAGCTTTTTTATTTACAATTTTCTCTAGTTCTTTATATACCAATCTACACTTTTTGAGACTACTAGGTTAGCTTGAGTCTGATTTTCATCTAATGAATGATAAATATGATCTCCACCTTTCACTATATAGATATCTATATTTTTATTTTTTGTTACTTTTTCTAGCTCAAATGGATCATCCTTTAGTTCATCAATTCCACCTG
>QNYN01000005.1 GCA_003973585.1 Fusobacteriota bacterium
AAGAGATAGATGCTAATAATAATCTTACAATAGACGATCAAAATAGTGCATTCAAATAGAATGTAGAATATAGTAAAATATCATTATTCGTAATGATGACAAAAATAACAGGGTTTGGCTTTTAGTCAAACCCTGTTTTTGTTTGGTGGGTTAAGTGCTCTAGAACTCTACTTATATATAAAGAATTAATTATTTAGATGTAAGAGTTATTTGTTTAGATTTTAATCTTATTCTCACTAAATTATTAGTACGTGTAATAGCCTTTATGTACATGATTTCAATTTGTAACTTATACTTGAGATATCTTTCAATGTCATTAGTTAAAATGTTAAAGAAGTGTTAAAAATATTGGACAAGTGTTCAATAAAATAGTTTAATTGTAGTTTTGGTCTCTAGAATGAATAAAAATGTGTTGCTAACAGGGTCAATATTAGGCTTTTGTGTTTTTATGATTCTTCCCACAATCTTCTATTAATAGAGTAGTTTAATTTAATATTTTAAAAGATGAGAAGTAGATTTTTACAACTACTTACATTGGCTTTAGTATTGGTAGGAAATATTGCTTTTGCACAATCGAAAGAGATAACAGGTGTTGTGTACGATGAAAGTAATATGGAGCTTCCAGGAGCAAGTGTAATAGTAAAAGGTAGTACAGTTGGTACAACTACAGATTTTGATGGAGCATTTACCATCACCGCACAAGAAGGAGATGTTTTAGAGGTTGACTTTATTGGTTATACAACAAAATATATAACAGTTGGGGAGTCTTCAACGTATAAAATACAGTTAGTTCCTGATTCTAAGGAATTAGAAGAAGTAATTGTTGTTGGTTACGGTACAGCAAAGAAAGAATCGTTTACAGGTTCGGCAACACAAATGAAAGGAGAAGAACTTACATCTGTGGCTGTTCCAACTATTACTGATGCATTGCAAGGAAAGTCAGCAGGTTTACAGATTAATAGTGCAAGTGGAGATCCTGGTTCAGGAAGTACAGTTAGAATTAGGGGTATAGGATCAATGAATGCATCTAGTTCACCTCTTTACGTAATTGATGGAGTTATTGTAAATAGTGGTAACGTTTCTCAATTATCTGATGGTAGTGCAGATTTAGCTCCAACTGATGTTTTATCTTCAATAAATCCAAATGACATTGCAAGTATGACTGTGTTGAAAGACGCATCGGCTACAGCAATTTATGGAGCTAGAGCAGCTAATGGTGTTATCCTTATTACGACTAAAAAAGGAGCTAACGGTAAAGCTAAGATTAGCTTTGACGCTAAAGTAGGTATTTCTCAATTACCTAAAAATAGAGGTTATCATTTGATGAGTTCTGCTGATCATTACAAACAATATTTTGATGCTTATCGTGCAGCAGGAGAGAGTGTAGCAGATGCTAACAGAAAAGTTATAGAGGCTTTGTCTAATAATAATCCTTACAATGTTGACCAGCCTTTAGATGAAAATGGAAACGTAGTAGATGGAGCTCGTATTATTTCTAATACTGATTGGGTAGATGAGGTTTTCAGAACAGGAAAAACACAGGAATATAACATAAGTGCATCTGGAGGGTCAGGAGATACAAATTATTTCTTATCATTAGGTTATGCAAATACTGAGGGTATAATGAAAGGAACTGACTTTTCTAGATATAGTTTAAGGTTAAATCTTAATACAAAACTTACTGAAAGAATTGATATAGGTACAAACACTACGTTCTCATATACAGATCAGAACCGTGGAGCAGGTGGAGGCGGTGGAGCAGCAGCTACACGTAATGCATTACTTTACCCTAACGCTGTATCTGTTTATGAAAAAGATAGAGAAGGTAATATTATATACGACGATAAAGGAAAACCTAAATACAATTTTAATAACCCGGTAAGTATGGATTTCAATCCATTGTTTACTGTTGATAACGATATTTACAATACAAAGAATTATCGTTTATTATCTAGTTTATACTTAAACGCAGATTTAGGTTTTATTCTTGAAGGGTTAAGTTTCAGAACAGATAACTCAGTAGATTATTATACAGTAGAAGATTTTATGTTTTACAATCCTTTCCATGGTAATGGTACATCAGTTAATGGTAGAGGTAGATCTTATGGAACATGGAATACTTTGCTAACTACATCTAATAAGTTTAATTATAAGAAAATATTTGGAGATCATACTATTGATGTTTTAGCAGGAATAGAGGTTTCTGAAAATCATGAAAGAACAAATTATGCTGAAGCTACAGAGTATGCTATTTACGGTGATGTTGTAATGCCAGAACTTGCAAATGCAGCAACTCCACAAGGAGCAAGTACAACAGATAATAGATGGTCGATGCTTTCTTATTTAGGAAGAATAAATTATGATTATCTAAGTAAATATTATTTATCTGCATCTATCAGACGAGATGGTTCTAGTAGATTTGGAGAGAATAACAGATTTGGTACTTTCTATTCTTTCGGAGCTTCTTGGAGAATTTCTGAGGAGAATTTTATGCAAGATATTTCATGGATAGATAATTTAAAACTACGTGCTAGTTACGGTACTTCAGGTAACGACCAAGTAGGATTGTACGATTATTTTACAAATTTCTCATCATGGAATTATGATGGAAAACCAGGAAACGTATTATTTAAGCCAGGTAATGAAGATCTTACATGGGAAACAAGTGCATCTACAACAATTGGTTTAGATTTCACTATGTTCTCTCAACGTTTATCAGGTAGTATTGAATATTACAACAGAGATACTGATGACCTATTATACCAAGTTCCTATTTCTATGTTGTCAGGTTTTACAACAGTAATGAAAAATTCAGCATCTGTTAATAATCATGGTGTAGAATTAGCATTAGATTATAGATTGATTGAAACAGATAATTTCTCATGGGATATGGGAGTAAATTATACTATGAATGTTAATGAGATTACATCTTTACCAACAGAATCACAGATTAACGGTACTAAAATTTGGCAAGAAGGTGGAAGTATCTACGATTTCTATTTGAGAGAATATGCAGGAGTAGATAAGAATGATGGTGCAGCAATGTGGTATAAGGACGTTATTGATCCTTCTACTGGGAAGCCTACAGGAGAAAGAGAGTTGACAAAATCATATAACGAGGCAACTAGATATGTAGTTGGTAGTTCTCAGCCTGATGGTTATGGAGGTTTCAATAATACATTACGATATAAAAGAGTAACATTGAGTGCTAATTTATTCTTTAGTAATGGAGGTAATATTCTTGATGTTGTTGAATCAGATTTAATGAACGATGGTAACGAAAAAGGATATCAATTAATGACTGATGCAGCAAATGCATGGACACCAAGTAATACAAATACCGATGTTCCTAAATTTAATACAGTTGGAGATAATAACTCAAACCAATCTAGTTCAACTAGATATTTGTACGATGCAACTTACGCTAAGTTAAAAGCAGTAACTTTATCTTACGATTTACCATCAAGTTGGGCAAAGAGAGTTAATATGACTAGTATGTCAACTTATGTATCAGGAAATAACTTATTGATATGGACTAAGGATAGTGGATTTAAAGGATTTGATCCAGAGGTTGGAATGACTGGATTAACAAACTACATTACTCCAAATCCAAGATCAGTTGTTGTGGGTATAAAACTTAACTTCTAATTGGTAAAATATTAAAAGATGAAAAATTTATTTAAAAGTATATTGTTTGTTTCACTTACTCTTTTGGCAAGTAGTTGTTCAAAAGAGATTTTGGAACAATCACCATCAGATAGACCAACAGAGGATGTGTTGTTCTCATCTATAGGAGGAGCTGAAATTCACTTAACAGGTATTTATTCGTTATTAAATTATCCTACAGGTGAAGGAACAAGAGGTATTTTGATACCTGAGGTAATGGGAGAAGATGTAGTAGTAACTTCTGCCAACAACTATGGTAGATATGTAGGTGCTTATAACTATAACTTTAGACCAGAATCTGATCCAGGATATAATTTTTGGAGATATTCATATAGAGTTATTTCAAATACAAATCTTTTCTTACAAAAAATAGAAGACGTTGAAGGAGAAGCAGCAAAGAAAGAAGATCTTAAGGCTCAAGCTTATGCACTAAGAGCATTTTCTTATTTTAATCTTGTAAGAATGTTTGGAGAAACTGCCTATACAGATGATAAAAATGGTAGAGGAGTTCCAATCAATACTACAGTAAACGATTTAGATGGTTATAACATTCCTCGTTCTACTGTGGAAGAAGATTACAATCAGATTTTATCTGATTTATCTGAAGCAGAGAAAGGTATTAAAGAATCAGACTATAAAGGATTTATCGATTCTCATGCAGTTGCAGCCATACAAGCTAGGGTTTATCTTACAATGGGAGATTGGGCGAATGCATCTAAATATGCTAAAAAAGCTTACGAAGGATTTACATTGATAGATGAGAATACTTATTTAAGCGGGTTTAACAATGTAAGTAGTGAGGATATTTGGTCTCAAAAGTTCATAGATTCTGATGTCAATACATTTATGAGTATCCCTTCTTTTACATATACATCAAAAAACATACCTATTGGAGATAATAATGGAGATGGTATTATAGATGTAAAAGATGTTAATACTTCTACAAAAGGAGAAGATTATGTTAGTGGGTATAATTCATTAAGGGTTACTAAATATCTAATTAATCAATTTAAAGATACTGACTTTAGAAAAAAGATGTTCCCTGTATATGTAAATGCAAAAACAGGAGAGACAATAGAATACAAAAATCTAAGAATGGAAATCATAGATTCAGATGAAAAAAGAATAAAAAAATTAAAGCTCAATATTCTAAAAGGTGAAAAAGATGCCAAAAACTAATGGAGGAGTAAGATTATTTGGACAGTTCTTTTCTTCTTATGGAGTTCCAATAATCTCTCTTCCTACTGGCTACATGGATGTTTATGCAGAAAAGGCAAAAAAGCCAAGTTCATTCCCTATACTTCCCAATCAGATGACAAGCGCTCTTGCCAAAC
>QNYN01000036.1 GCA_003973585.1 Fusobacteriota bacterium
TCGATTATAACAGTAGTAACCTTCTTATTAATAGGAGATTTTAATAGAAAAACATATTCAGCAATACTAGGAACAATATTAGGTGTTATGATTTCAGGGATAATTTCTTATATTTTTGGAAATTTATCAAAATTAACTGGAATTCATATGGAAAATGGAGAACAAATTCTATACTTAGCAGGAGAATATAAAGTAAAAATAAATGGTCTGATGTTTACATCGATATTAATTGCATCTTTAGGAGCTATTAATGATGTAGCGATGTCTATAGCTTCTTCTTGTAATGAATTGTGCAAAAGAAATCCAGATATTCATATAGATGACTTATTTACATCTTTAATGGATATAGGAAAAGATATAATGGGAACAATGACTAATACATTAATATTAGCCTTTACAGGAAGCTCATTAAACTTAATGTTGATGATATGGGGATTTCAAATGAGTACCAAACAATTTATTAATATGCCAATAATTGCAATAGAATTGATACAAGCACTATCAGGAAGTATAGGAATAGTTTTGACAGTTCCAATTACTGCTACAATCTCTATATATTTAATTAAGAAAAAAGGTGGACTACCTAATAAAATAAACAACAAAAAAATTACATAAAAGGGGGAAAAAAATGAAAAAGTTTTTAATGGCAACAACCATTGCAAGTGTTTTTTTAGCTTGTAGTTCTAATGATGTAAAGAACGGGGTTATAGTAAAAGGTGATGAAAATGTGACTGAACAAACTATCAGAATTGCAGCAACTTCAGATCTTCATGGAAGAATCTATCCTTATGATTATGCTATCGATAGTGAAGACTCTGATGCAGGGTTAGCTAAAGTATCAACAATTGTAAATCAATTAAGGGAAGAAAATCCGAATATGATTCTTATGGATGATGGGGATACTGTACAAGATAACTATATAGAGTTATTTAATGATCGAGAAGTTCAACCAATGGTAGAAGCAATGAATGAGATAGGATATGATATTTGGACTTTAGGAAATCATGAATTCAATTTTGAAAAAGAACTTACTGAAAGAAATATTGAGAATTTTAATGGGACAGTTTTATCTTCTAATATCAAAAATAAAGAAGATGGATCTGAATTTGTTAAACCTTATCAAATTTTTGATGTAAATGGAGTAAAAGTAGCTGTAATAGGAGTTATTCCACCTTATGTAGCTACTAGATGGGAAGCTTCTTCACCAAGTCACTATGAAGGATTAGAATTTGAAGATGTTTTAGAATCAGTAAAAGAAACAGTAGAAGAGATAGATGGACAATATGATATTTTAGTAGGAGCTTTCCATATGGGAAGAGAAGATGAATATGGTGGAGCAGGAATCTACGATATAGCTAAAGAAGTACCTAAATTTGATGTTATATTTGGTGGACATGAGCATGCACAATATATAGAAGAAATTGAAGTAGCTCCAAATAAAGTAACTAAAATTGTAGAGCCAGGATTTGCAGGATGGGCAGTAGCAAAAGCTGATATCAAAGTAAAAAAAGAAGATGGAAAATGGGTAGTAACAGGAATAGATGTAGAAAATATTCAAACTAACGATGTTAATGCTGATGAAAAAGTGTTAGAGAAATTTAAATTTGTTGATGAGCAATCAAAGGCAGATGCTAATACTGTAGTTGGAGAAGTTACTAAGAAGTTTATTGAAAGACCTGACTATATAACAGGTGAAGATAAGGTTACAACTATGCCTACAGCACAATTAGAGCCAAATGCTGTTATCGATTTAATAAATGATGTACAATTAAAATATAGTGGTGCAGAAGTATCAGCAGCAGCTTTCTTTAAACCAGAAGCAAACTTACAAGAAGGGCCATTTAAGAAAAAAGATGTTGCAAATATTTATAAATATGCCAACACTTTAATTGGTGTAAATATGACTGGAGAAAATTTACTTAAATATATGGAATGGTCTATGTCTTACTATAACACTTGGCATGAAGGAGATGTAACAATCTCATTTAATGAAGATGTAAGAGGGTATAACTATGATATGTTTGGTGGAATTGAATATAAAATCGATTTATCAAAAGAAGCTGGAAATAGAGTAGTAGAACCTAAAATCAATGGCGAATTAATCGACCCTGCTAAAACATATAAAGTAGCAGTAAATAACTATAGATTTGGAACTTTATTACAAAATGGTTGGGCAACTGAAGAAGACAAATTCTTTGATTCTACAAATGATGAAACTAGTACTATAAGAGATTTCATTATAAAATATGTAAAAGAAGAAAAAGGTGGAAAATTAGAGCCTGTAGTTCATAATAACTGGGAAATCATAGGGGTAAAATTAGATTATCCTCAAAGAGAAGCAATCTATGAAATGATAAAATCAGGTGAAATATTAATTCCTAGATCTTCTGATGGAAGAACATTAAATGTAAAATCAATCAATATAAAAGATTATCCAAATGTTACAGCTAAAAGTGCAACTGAACAAGAAGATGTAACTACATATACAGTAAAACCTGGAGATACTCTATGGTCAATTGCTAAAAAATTCAATGTAAAAACTTCTGAAATATTAAAAGAAAATAAAAATATAAAGAACCCAGATGTAATAATGGCTGGAAAGGAATTATTAATTCCTGCAAACTAAAATTAAAAAGGTGCAGAATTTCTGTACCTTTTGATTTATAAAAAAATATTTAAAGGAGGACAAATTGATGAAAAAATTAGTTAAAATTTTGTCAGTACTAATGTTACTTTTAGTAGTAGCATGTGGGAAATCTACAAAAACTGACGAGGTAGCTAAGGTAGATGCAAACAAAGTTGATGTAGTTGCTACGGAAAAATTACCTGTAAAAAAAGATGTAGAATTTAAGATTATGCATGTAAATGATATCCATGGGAGGGTAGATGCAGGTAAGTATGATGGAATGGGACTAGCAAGAGTTAGTACAATTGTAAAAGAAATTAGAAAAGAAGATCCTAATGTATTATTTTTAGATGCAGGGGATACAATTCACGGAACTGTTTTTGCAGCTTTAACTAAAGGAGAATCTGTAATTAGAGTTATGAATGAAATGGGTTATGATGCAATGACAACAGGAAATCATGATTATAACTACGGATTAGATAGAATTGAAAATTTACAAAATACAATGAACTTTCCAGTAATTGTATCTAATGTTATTTATAAAGATACAGGGGAAAAAGTATTTAAGCCATATATTATCAAAACTTTACCAAATGGAGTAAAAATTGGAATATTTGGATTAGCAACACCTGAAACTGCTTATAAAACAAATCCTACAAATGTAGAAGCAGTAACTTTTGATGATCCTATTGCAGCAGCAAAAGAATCTATAGAAGCATTAAAAAAAGAAGGGGTAAACTATATCATTGCACTTTCACATTTAGGAGTAGATGAAGATTCTGTTTATACGAGTATTAAATTAGCACAAGAAGTAGATGGAATAGATTTAATTGTTGATGGGCATAGTCACACTACTTTAGAAGAAGGAATGTGGGTAAAAGATACATTAATAGTTCAAGCAGGTTTTTATGATAAAAACTTAGGAGAAGTAACAGTTAAATTAGGAAAAGATGGTTCTAAAGAAGAAGTGGCAAAATTATATTCAAAAGATTATGCTATGGAAAATGTAGAAGAAGATCCAGCTATAAAGGCAATAATTGATGAAGTAAATACAGAAAATGAAAAAGTAACTTCTGTAGTAGTAGGAGAAAGTGATGTTTATTTAGATGGTGAAAGAGATCATGTAAGAAAAGGTGAAACTAACTTAGGAGACATGATTACAGAAGCTATGTTAGCAAAGACTGGTGCTGATGGTGTTATCACGAATGGTGGAGGAATTAGAGCTTCTATTAAAGAGGGAACAATCACTAGAGGAGATATAATCACTGTATTACCATTTGGAAACTATGTTATTGTAAAAGAAGTAACAGGACAACAATTAAAAGATGCCCTTGAAAATGGAATCCAATCATATCCAGAAACAAGAGGAGCATTCCCACATATTGCAGGATTTACATTTAAATTTGATCCTGAAAGAGAAGTTGGAGATAAAGTATTTGATGTAATGTTTACAAATGGAGAAAAATTAGATTTAAATAAAACATATCACATTGCAACAAATGATTTCATGGCTGTAGGTGGAGATATGTATCAATCATTAGTAGGAACAAAAACAGTTAATGAATATGAGAGTATTGAAGAGATATTAGGAGAATATATCAAAAACAATGGAATTACTCATAAAACGACAGATGGAAGAGTTTTTGCAGGGGAGAAAACAGAAGAAGTAAAATCTGCAACTTCTACAAATGTTGAAACTTATACAGTAAAACCTGGAGATACTCTAAGAAAAATTGCTGAAAAAACAGGAGTTAAAATAAATGATATTTTAAAAGAAAATAAAGATATTACTAACCCTGATGTAATTTTTGCAGGTAAAGAAATAAAGTTACCAAAAGCTGAATAAAAATTATTTAGAAGCCACTTTTGTGGCTTCTTTTAAATTATTAAGGAGAAAAGTAGGGTTTGGATCAAAAAAAATTAAAAAAGTGTTGACGATTGAAGTTAAGTATGATATTATAATTCTTGTCTTAAGGGAAACAATAAATAACGGAGCATAGCGCAGCCCGGTAGCGCACCTGCCTTGGGAGCAGGGGGTCATAGGTTCAAATCCTATTGTTCCGACCATTTTAATTAAATAGGTTTTATTATGCGGGAATAGCTCAGTTGGTAGAGCGTCAGCCTTCCAAGCTGAATGTCGCCAGTTCGAACCTGGTTTCCCGCTCCAAAAATGTGGTGGTTGTAGTTCAGTTGGTAGAGCGCCAGTTTGTGGTACTGGTTGT
>QNYN01000015.1 GCA_003973585.1 Fusobacteriota bacterium
CTTTTTTATATCAATTGTTTTATTAGTATTAGGTTATTTAATTTACGGAAAATTTGTTGAAAAAGTCTTTGGAATAGATCCAAATGCAGAAACACCAGCAGTAAAATTAGAGGATGGAGTGGATTTTATTCCTTTACCAGTTTGGAAAATCTTTATGATTCAATTTCTAAATATTGCAGGATTAGGACCAATATTTGGAGCTATTGCAGGAGCGTTATTTGGACCAGTGGCATTTATATGGATAGTAATCGGATCAATATTTGCAGGTGGAGTACACGACTATATGTCTGGAATGCTTTCATTAAGAAATGATGGAAAATCTGTTCCAGAATTAGTAGGTAAGTATTTAGGAAATTCTTATAGAATGGCTATGAGATTTATATCAGTAATATTATTAGTATTAGTAGGAGTAGTTTTTGTAGCTGGACCTGCAACTATATTACATGGATTAACAGGGTTAAATGTTCAAGTATTAGTTTATATAATATTTGCATATTATTTAATAGCGACTTTAGTACCAGTAGATAAGATAATAGCTAAAATTTATCCATTATTTGGAGCAGCATTATTATTCATGGCTGCAGGTGTAGGGGTAATGTTATTTGTAAAAGGATATAAAATACCTGAATTATTTGGAAATATGACAAATATGCAAGCTAATCCAATGAAAACACCTATATTCCCAATGTTATTTATCACTATAGCATGTGGAGCAATATCAGGATTTCATTCAACACAAGCACCACTTATGGCTAGATGTATAACTAATGAAAAGCAAGGTAGATCTGTATTTTATGGTTCTATGATTGCAGAAGGTGTAGTAGCATTAGTATGGGCAGCAGCAGCAATGTCATTCTTTGGTGGAATAAAAGGACTTGCAGGATTTGATGGAAATGCAGCAGCAATAGTAAATGTTATTTCTAATTCATTATTAGGAAAAGTAGGAGGAGCTCTAGCAGTATTTGGAGTAGTAGCAGCACCAATTACATCTGGAGATACAGCATTTAGAAGTGCAAGACTTACAATAGCAGATGCTCTTAATTTTGAGCAACATTCTATGAAAAATAGATTATTAGTGGCTATTCCTTTATTTGTAATTGGATTCTTCTTATCAAAAGTAGATTTCAACATTGTTTGGAGATATTTTGGATTTACTAACCAATTAATAGCAACAATAGTATTATGGACAGCAACAGCTTATTTTGCTATAGAAAAGAAAAACTTTTGGATTACATTCATTCCATCGGTATTTATGACATCTGTATGTATTGCTTTTATCATGATGGCACCTATTGGATTTGGATTACCAGTAATGATGTCTAAATATAGTGGTATAGTTTTAGCACTTGTTATAGGAGCTACATTCTTAGCAACAAAAAATAAAGTATATACAAAGGAAAATTTAGCAAAGAAGAGTATATAAATATTATCACTTTACAAAGTGTAATTATTTTGTTATAATGTCTTTAAATTCATGCTAGGTTTTGGGGTGTCGCCCTTGGCTTGGTTTGGATAATATAATTTTAGGAGGAATAAAAATGGCAATGAGATCAAAAGCAGAACTTGTTAAAGAGTTCGGAAAATCAGCAACAGATACAGGGAGTACAGAAGTACAAATCGCTATCTTAACTGAAAGAATTAATCACTTAACTAATCACTTAAGAACTAACAAGAAGGATCACCACTCAAGATTAGGATTAATGAAAATGGTAGGAAAAAGAAGAAGATTATTAGACTATATGATCAAGAGAGATTTAGAAGGTTATAGAGCATTAATCGCTAAATTAGGAATCAGAAAGTAATAGAAAAGATAAGACAGATCGAAAGATCTGTCTTTTTTATTGTGCAAATATTGATAATGTTGTATAATTTCAGTAACAACATATAGGGAGATGAACATAACTTATGATAGAATTTTTTATTGCAAAAAAACATATATTAGAAAGAAAAAGGCAAAGTATAATTGCTATACTAGGAGTAGCTATTGGTGTAACAGTTCTTACAGTATCAATAGGGATAGCTAATGGATTAGATAAAAATATGGTAAATAGTATTCTATCAGTTAGTTCTCATATAGTAGCTACTAAAAATGGAGAAGTTATAAATGATTATAGAGAATTACAGTCAGAGATTGAAAAGGTAAAAGGGGTAAAAGGGGTAATACCACAGATATCAACTCAAGGGATTTTAAAATATAATGGTGATTTAGGATCTTATGTATCTGGTGTAAAAATAAATGGTTTAGATTTTGATGATGCTAGAACAGCTATGGACTTAGATAAAAAAATAGTTAAGGGTACTATGGATATAACAAAACCTACAGAATTTTTAATTGGAAAAGAACTTTTTGATCAATTAGGAGCTAAAGTAGGGGATAAAGTAACTTTAGTATCAGCAGATAATAGACAAATGCATTTGACTATCGTAGGAGTATTTCAATCAGGATATTATGAATATGACACAACTATGATAATAGTTCCCCTTAGAGCAGTACAAATATTATCATATACTGGAGATACAGCAACAAGTTTAGAAGTATTTTTAGATGATGTATATACTGCTAATAAAATAGCAAGGGAAATAGAATTAAAAACAAATATAACAACAAGAACATGGGGAGATTTAAATAAAAATTTATTAGCAGCACTATCTCTAGAAAAAACTGTAATGATTTTATTATTTTCATTAATAGTAATCATAGCAGGATTTGTAGTTTGGGTAATATTAAATATGTTAGTTAAAGAAAAAACGAGAGATATAGGAATAATGAGATCTATGGGATTTAGTAGTAATAATATTATGAAAATATTTATGTTAGAAGGTTTATTTTTAGGGTGTTTAGGGATATTTGTAGGACTTCTATTATCAGGAAGTATCCTTTGGTATGTAAAAGATAATGCTATTAGTCAGATTACAGAAATCTATTATTTAAATAAAATACCAGTAGAAATAACTTCTAAAGAGGTATTTATAATAATAGGAGCTAATATAGTGATTATATTTTTATCGAGTATATTCCCTGCATATAAAGCAGCTAAATTACAAGTTGTAGAAGCACTAAAGTATGATTAATTAATAAAATTAAGAAATAAAAGTGGTAAAAATTAAGGAGGCAGTAAATGTCAGAAGTTATATTAAAAATAGAAAAATTAAATAAACATTATAAGGATAAAAAAAGGGATATTCATATTTTAAATGATTTAGATTTTGAAATAAAAAAGGGAGAATTTGTATCGGTATTAGGAAAATCAGGTTCTGGAAAGACTACATTTTTAAATATGATAGGGATGCTTGATCAACCTGATTCAGGAGATATATACTATGCAGGTCAAAATGTAAGTAAAGCTCCTAGCTCGAAAATAGATATATTAAGAAATGAAATGTTAGGATTTATCTTCCAATTTCATTATCTTTTACCAGAATTTACAGCATTAGAAAATGTAATGTTACCAGGTCTTATTGGAAATAAAAAAAGTAAAGATGAAATAGAGAAAAGAGCAAAAGAATTATTAACAGAAATGGGATTAAGTGATAGATTAGATCATAAACCTACAGAGTTGTCTGGTGGTGAAAAACAAAGGGTTGCCATAGCTCGAGCTATGATAAATGAACCTAAAATTATATTAGCAGATGAACCTACAGGAAATTTAGATGAAGAAACAAGTGATGTTATTCATAGTTTACTTAGAAAAATATGTAAAGAAAAAAATCAAACAATAATAGTAGTAACACATAGTACAGAATTAGCTAATATTACAGATAAAAGGTATCATTTGACTAAGGGAAAACTTGAATTAGTTTAATATATTTAACTAATAAATTATTAGTTTATTAATATAGTTAATTATAAAAAAGTAATTTGATAAAAGTATAAAAAGGGGGAGCAAATGAAAAGTTTTGAAGAAATATTGAAAAAAGCACAGGGGATGTCAGAAAAAAAAGTTATTTCAGTAGCAGTAGCTCAAGATAAGGAAGTATTACTTTCTGTAGAAGAAGCTAGAAAAGAAGGGGTTGTAGAAGGAATTTTAGTTGGAGATTCTAAAAAAATAGAGGAACTAGCAAAAGAATTATCTATTGACTTAACAAATTATACTATAATCCATGAAGAAGATTTAGTAGAAGCTTCTAGAAAGGCTGTTATAGAAGTTTCTAGTGGAAGAGCAGATATGCTTATGAAAGGGTTAGTAGATACAGGGATAGTATTGAAAGCTGCTTTAGATAGAGAAATTGGACTGAGGGGAAAAGGTGTGTTATCACATGTAGCAGTTTTTGAAATAGAAAATTATGATAGATTATTTTTTATTACAGATGCAGCTATGAATATAGCACCTGATTTAGAAACTAAGAAAAAAATAATTGATAATTCAGTAAAAGTTGCTAGAGCATTAGAAATAGAAACGCCTAAAGTTGCTTGTATTTGTGCAAAGGAAAAAGTAAATCCGAAGATGCCAGATACAGTAGATGCCCATGAATTAGAAGAGATGAATAAAAGGGGAGAAATTGAAAATTGTATCGTTGGTGGGCCTTTTGCTCTAGATAATGCAGTATCAGTAGAAGCAGCGAAACACAAAGGAATGGATCACCCAGTAGCTGGAATGGCAGATATATTATTAGCTCCAGATATTGAAGGTGGAAATATTTTATATAAATCTATATCATATTTTGCAAAATCAAAAAGTGCAGGATTGATAGTTGGAGCAACTGCACCAATTATATTAACATCTAGAGCAGATAGTGAAGAAACTAAACTAAACTCTATCATTTTAGGGGCAATGACAGCAGGGAAGTTATAATT
>QNYN01000128.1 GCA_003973585.1 Fusobacteriota bacterium
GCAAAAGGAGTTTCTGAAAAGAAAGTTATTAATAGACATGCACTAAAAAATGCTTTAATACCAGTTATCACAGTTGTAGGTTTACAAATTGGATATTTATTAGGTGGAGCAGTACTTACAGAAACTGTTTATTCATGGCCAGGAGTAGGAAGAATGATGGTTGATGCTATTAGAAGTAAAGATACACCTGTTGTATTAGCAGCAGTACTTTTCTTGGCAACGACATTTTCAATAGTAAATCTATTTGTAGATATCTTATATGGATTTGTAGATCCTAGAGTAAAATCTCAGTATAAATAATTAAGGAGGATTGAATTATGTCATCAACAGTAACAGTAAAAAGTGAAAATTTAGAAAAAGATTCTTCCATAGAAACTGTAAATAAAAAAAGAAGTCAATTAGCTGAAGTATGGAGACGGTTAAAGAAAAATAATATGGCAATGGTAGGAATAGGAATTTTATCAATTATTGTATTGTTAGCAATTTTTGCTGATATTATAGCTCCCTATGATTCAGTAGCTATAAAGCAAAATTTAGGTGAAAGATTACAAGGACCATCATCAGCACATATATTTGGAACAGATGAATATGGAAGAGATATGTTTGCTAGACTTATTCATGGAGCTAGAGTATCATTACAAGTTGGAATTTTAGCAGTAGGAATAGCAATTGTTCTCGGTGGAATTTTAGGAGCAGTAGCAGGATATTATGGTGGAGTATTAGATAATGTTGTTATGAGAATTATGGATGTTTTCTTAGCTGTTCCAAGTATATTACTTGCAATAGCAATTGTATCTGCATTGGGGCCAAGTTTAATGAATCTTATGTTTGCTATTAGTATATCTTCTATTCCAGGTTATGCAAGAATAGTTAGGGCCTCTGTAATTTCTATTAGAGATCAAGAATTTGTAGAAGCTGCAAAGGCTATTGGAGCAGATGATTTTAGAATTATTTTTAAACACATTATTCCCAATGCTTTAGCACCTGTTATAGTTCAAGGAACTTTAGGAGTAGCAGGAGCTATTTTATCAACAGCAGGTCTTAGTTTTATAGGTTTAGGAATTCAACCACCAGCACCTGAATGGGGAGCAATGCTTTCTGGTGGAAGACAATATCTTAGATATGCACCTCATGTAACAACTATCCCAGGAATAGCAATAGTTATTACAATTTTAGCTCTTAACTTGGTTGGAGATGGATTAAGAGATGCATTAGATCCAAGATTAAAATCATAATAAAAAGGGGAGAATTTAATGAGTGATAAATTATTAGATATAAAAAATTTAACTATACAATATAAGACTGAAGATGGAATAGTAAGGGCAGTAAATGGTATTGATTTAGATTTAAAAGAAGGAGAAACATTAGGTTTAGTAGGAGAAACAGGAGCAGGGAAAACAACTACAGCATTAGGAATGATGAGACTTATACCTTCACCTCCTGGTGAAATTGTAGGTGGAAATATTGAATTTGAAGGAAGAGATTTATTAGCATTATCTGAAGATGATATGAGAGGAATTAGAGGAAATAAAATTTCTATGATCTTTCAAGATCCTATGACATCTTTAAATCCTGTACTTACTGTAGGAGAGCAAATATCAGAAGTTATTTTAATTCATCAAGATATTAAGATGGAGTCAGCTATTGAAAAAGCAAAAGAAATGTTAGAATTAGTAGGAATACCTGGTGCAAGATATGGAGATTATCCACATCAATTTTCTGGTGGAATGAAACAAAGGGTAGTTATTGCCATTGCCTTAGCTTGTAACCCTAAATTATTAATTGCTGATGAACCTACAACAGCATTAGATGTTACAATTCAGGCTCAAGTTTTAGACCTTATGAACAATTTAAAGGAAAAATTTAAAACAGCTATGATTATGATAACTCATGATCTTGGTGTAGTAGCACAAGTTTGTGATAAAGTTGCTATTATGTATGGTGGAGAAATTATTGAATATGGAAAAATAGAAGATATTTTTGAATCTACTAAACATCCATATACATTAGGTTTATTTGGATCAATTCCAAATTTAGATAGTGATGTAACTAGACTTAGTCCTATTAAAGGAACAATGCCAGATCCTACAAATTTACCATCAGGATGTCCTTTTCATCCTAGATGTAATAAAGCCATTAAACTATGTGCCGAGCAAAAACCAAAACAAACAAATTTAGATGGACATAAAGTGCAATGTCTTATGTATGAAGAAGAGACAAAAAATAAGTGGAAGTAGGGAGGGCTATAGATGTCAGAAGTTATATTAGAAGTAAAGAATTTAAAAAAACATTTTAAAACTCCTAAAGGGATGCTACATGCTGTAGATGGAGTTAACTTTACAATAGAAAAAGGTAAAACTTTAGGAATAGTTGGGGAATCAGGATGTGGAAAATCTACAACTGGAAGAGCTGTACTTAGATTATTTGAAGTTACTGATGGAGAGGTAATTTTTCGTGGTAAAAATATAGCTCATTTAAGTAAAAAAGAAATGAGAAAGATTAGAGAAGATATGCAAATTATATTTCAAGATCCATTTGCATCATTAAATCCTAGAATGACTGTAAGTGAAATTATAGGAGAACCTTTACTTATTCATAAATTAGTAAATAATAAAACTGAATTAAGTGAGAAAGTTAAGGAATTAATGGATTTAGTAGGACTTAGTCAAAGATTATTAAATACATACCCCCATGAATTAGATGGAGGTAGAAGACAAAGAATAGGGATAGCTCGTGCATTATCATTAAATCCAAAATTTATTGTATGTGATGAACCTGTTTCTGCTTTAGATGTATCAATTCAAGCCCAAGTTTTAAATCTTATGCAAGATTTACAGGAGAAATTAGATTTAACTTATATGTTTATAACACATGATTTATCAGTTGTAAAACATTTTTCAGATGATATTGCAGTAATGTATTTAGGTCAACTAGTAGAAAAAGCACCTTCAGATGTTTTATTTAAGAATCCAAGACATCCATATACAAAAGCTTTGTTATCTGCAATTCCAGTTCCAAGTTTAAAACATAAAATGGACAGAATTGAATTAAATGGAGAAATTACTTCTCCTATAAATCCAGCACCTGGATGCAGATTTGCTAAAAGATGTGCTTATGTAAGACCAGAATGTACCCATGGGGATCCTGCATTACTAGAAGTTTCAGAAGGTCATTTTGTAGCTTGTCATTTAGTTGATAATTTAGTAAAAAAATAACCAATAAAAAAATGAGGAAGATTTGTTAATTTTTGCAAATTCTCCTCATTTTAAATTTGGATTTTTACCTGTCTAAGGTTTTATTATTTTTTTAGCTCCTTGCAGTCTTTCCATAATAGTATACATATTTGTAACTTCTCCAACCCTTAGTTTATCTCCTAAATGATAATAATTTAGACAAGTTCCACATGTTAATATCTCTACCCCTTCGTCTTCTAATACCTTTAAATCGGCTAAAGTAGGAGCACCTTCTACTGTTAATTTAGCTCCTCCATTATAAAATAAAATGGTTTTAGGTAGCTGATCCATTTCAGTAAGAGTATAGATAAATCCTTTCATCAAAACTTCTCCTAATTCATCTATTCCTTCTCCCATTTTGTCTGATGAAATAGCGATAACCATTGAATTATTGCTATGTTCATTCTTTAAAGTGGAATTAACAATATCAGATTCAGTAGTAATTTTTGATTCATCATAATTTTCGTTCTCTTCATATTCATCTAGAGATTCTTTAGTAATAATTACTTTATATTTAAAATCTTCTAATTTTTCAAAACTACTTTCTAATCCCATTTCTTTTGCCATTTTTAATAAATTTTCCATAGAAGCTTCATTATCTACTAATGTTTCTACACTACCCTCTCCTACAATGGTTCTAATAGCTTTTTTTGTTTTTATTACAGGTATAGGACAAGGTTGTCCAATTGCATCTATTTTTATCATACTAATACTCTCCCATTTTCAGTTCTTTTAGTAATTCCTACTTTATCTAAGTGTTCTAAATAGGCAACTAAATATTTTCTACTAGTTTCTATTTTTGATTTAACATCTGGTAATTTTATTTCTTTTTTGTTTTCACCTAATTTTTTAACTACATTAATTAAATTTTCATAGTCATCCTTCAGTAAAAACATATCTTTTTCAATAAATTTTAATTCTCCTAATAATACCATCATATCAAATACCATCTTTAATTCCTTGGGATTACTAGTTAATTTTGTTAAATCTGTATATTTAGGAGGTTTATAACTACTATTTTTATATGTATTAACTATTATTTCTTTTGTCTTTTCCTGACTTTTGCTAAGTTTAATATAAAAATCAAAGACAGATACAAGGTTAGAATTTACTTTAATAACTTTATTTTTTTCCCATAGAGATAAAATTTCTAAATAATTTTTATTTTTTAATTTTTTAGAAAATATTTTATTTCTAATTGTAGAAGTGTTTTCACCTATCACTAGAGGGTTTCTATTATGAAATTCTTCTAAATATTCTAATAATTCTATTTTCTTTTCTTCTAAATAATTTTTGTGTAAGTATATAATTTCATTTAAAGAAGTTAATTCTATGACTTCACCATTTGAAATTAGTGTTTGAAGGGAATCTGTAATATCTTGAGAACTTCCAAATTTTAATTTTATCTCTTCAAAAGTTGGATATTTTGAGCTTAGTTCTTCTATAGTTGAAGATAGTTTTATAAGATTATCATTTTTCCCACCATGTAATTTATCGATATATTCTTTATTAAATCTTTTAGTTTTTG
>QNYN01000101.1 GCA_003973585.1 Fusobacteriota bacterium
GTTCAATTATAACACATTTTAAGAGAAGTATAAATTTTATGTAATATTAAGATTTTTTTGTGATATAATTATGGTAATAAGAATTTTTTATAAACTAGGAGGGTTTTATGAAAGTATTAGTTACAGGAGGAGCAGGTTATATTGGTTCCCATACAGTTGTTGAATTACTAGATAGAAATTATGAGGTGATTATTGTTGATAACTTTTCAAATAGTAATCCAAAAGTTTTAGACAGAATCAAAGAAATTTCAGGGAAAGATTTTAAGTTTTATGAATTAGATCTACTTGATAAAGAAAATTTAGAAAAAGTTTTTGAAGAAAATCAAATAGATGCTGTCATTCATTTTGCTGGATTTAAAGCAGTAGGAGAATCTGTAGAAAAACCTATTGAATATTATCACAACAATTTAACTTCTACATTTATTCTATGTGAAGTTATGAAAAAATATGGGGTTAAAAAAATAGTGTTTAGTTCATCTGCTACTGTATATGGTCTAAATAACCCATCACCTCTTGTGGAAACTATGCCACTTAGTGCAACAAATCCATATGGTAGTACAAAACTTATGATAGAGCAAATTCTAACTGATCTTTATATTTCAGATAATGAATGGGGAATAGCATTACTTAGATATTTTAATCCAATTGGAGCTCATAAAAGTGGAAGAATCGGAGAAAATCCAAATGGTATACCTAATAATTTAATGCCATATATTACTCAAGTAGCCGTTGGAAAAAGGGAAAAATTAAGTATTTTTGGTAACGATTATGATACCCATGATGGAACAGGAGTTCGTGATTATATACATGTTGTTGATTTAGCTCTTGGTCATATTAAAGCTTTAGAAAAATTTGAAAATACTACTGGGGTAGAAGCTTACAATTTAGGAACTGGAAATGGAGTTAGTGTTTTAGATTTAGTAAATACTTTTACAAAAGTTAATAATGTTGAAATTCCTTATGAAATAGTTGGTAGAAGACCTGGAGATGTGGCTACTTGTTATGCTAATTCAGAAAAAGCTTTAAAAGAATTAAATTGGAAAACAGAAAAAACTTTAGAAGATATGTGCCGTGATTCTTGGAAATGGCAATCTAATAATCCAGAAGGTTATTAATTATATTTAAAAATTTAAAAGAGGATGACTCCTAAGTATTTTTACTTGAGTCATCCTCTTTTTTATTATTTCTCTGATCCTGCTGTTACTCCTTCTATAATATGCTTTTGTGCAAAGAAATAGAAGATTATTATAGGGATTATAGCTAAAAGTAACCCTGCCATTGCAAGATGCCATTGTTTAGAATACCCTCCAAAGAAAAGATACATTTTTAAAGGAATAGTTTGAGTTCCTTTTTTATTTATCATAAGTTGTGGTAATAAAAAATCATTCCAAATCCAAATTATATTTAAGATAGATACAGTAATATGAATTGGTTTTAAAGCTGGAAATATAATTTTCCAAAATACTTGCCATGGTCCACACCCATCTATCCTTGCTGCTTCTTCTAAAGAAACAGGAATTCCTTTGATAAATCCATGATAAAGAAATATAGATAGACTTGATCCAAATCCTAAATACATAAATATTATACCTAATCTATTCTGTAACCCTAATCTTCCCATAAATGCGACTAACGGTAGCATCACAGCTTGGAAAGGAACTAACATAGCAGCTATAAACATATAAAATACAATATTACTCATTTTTGATTTTGTTCGTACTAAAATCCATGCTGCCATAGAAGTAAATATAATAATTAAAATTGTACTGCTAATCGTTATAAACAGAGAATTAAATAATGCTGATCCAAAAAAACCTTCTATGGAAAAACTTCTTCCTATCCATAAAAATGAAAGTTTATTCATTGCAACAGAAAAGTTATCTAATATCCAGTTTTTTGGTAGTGTTAATGTACTTCCAAATAATTCTCTTTTTGTCTTAAAAGCATTAACAGTTAATATATAAAATGGTGATACAAATATTATAGAGGTAATAATTCCTATTATATATAAGAAAAATTTTGAATTTTTTTTATTTTTCATTACATTTCTACCTCCTTCTTCTTATTAGTATATACCTGAACCATTGTAATAGCAGCTACTAATAAAAAGAATACTACAGCCTTTGCTTGAGCTTCCCCATAATTAGTAAAAGTATATGCTGTCTTATAAATATTTAATGCCAACATTTCTGTTGCTCCTCCAGGTCCACCATTTGTAAGAGATAGGTTTTGATCAAATAATTTAAATGAATTTGCTAGAGTTAAAAACATACTAATTGTAAATGCTGGTGCTACCATTGGAAATATTATATGTCTAGTCTTTGCCCAACCACTAGCTCCATCTATTTCTGCTGCTTCTATAAGTGATTTTGGAATATTTTGTAATGCTGCAATATATATTATCATTAAATATCCTGACATTTGCCAAGTCATAATTATTACTAATCCCCAAAATCCTGTATTAGCATTAGATAACCAGCCTGCAAAAAAAGTCCAACCAGTTATTTCAGATATATATTGAAATACTCCCATAAATATAAATTGCCATATAAATCCTAAAATTAATCCACCTATTAAGTTTGGCATAAAGAATATTGTTCTCATAAAATTAGATATTTTTAATTTTTTCGTTACTAAAAGTGCTAAACCAAATCCTATGGTATTTATCACAATTACAGATACAATTGTAAATTTAGCCGTAAAGAAAAATGCTTTTCTAAATCCTTCATCTTTAATTATATCTATATAATTTTTAAACCCTATAAAATTAGGAATTTGATCCATTCTTCCATTCCACTCTGTGAACGAATAATAAACTCCTATAATTAGAGGAATAAGGACTACCATAAAAAAAGCAATTAAAATAGGTCCTGTAAATATATAAAATGTCTTTTTATTATAATTCATAATTCGCCTTCCTTTTTCCTTTTATAGAAAAATAAGGGAAATTCATCCCTTATTTTAATTACTTTTATTTTCTACTTTCAGCCCATGATGATTTTGCTACTTCTAAAGCTTCATCCCATGTTATTTCTCCATCTATATATTTTTGTAATTCAATACCTAATGTTTCCATTCCCCAACCTGTAGGATATCCCATAAATACCCAAGGGATAGTATTTCCAGCTTTTGAATATTCCATTATATCTTTAGCTAGAGGATCTTTAGGTTGTAACTCATCTCCCTCAAATCCCTCATATGGTGGTATAAAATTAAATTTATTAATTACATAATCTTTTCCAGTGTCAGATGTATACAACCAATTTAAAAATTCTTTAGCTGCTTCTTGTTCTTCTGGTGTAGCACCATTATTAACAGTCCAATACATTGGAATTCCAACTGGTAATACATTTTCTTTAGCTCCTACAATTGGCATTGGTAAGAACCCTATGTTTTGTGCTAACTCCTCATCGATCCCTTTGATAGATCCATATGCCCAGTTTCCTTGTTGTGTCATAGCTACTTTTTTCATAGAAAATAATCTTTCTACTTGTGTTGAATAATCAGTTGCATTTATTGGCTTTTTACCATAATTTAACTGTAAATCAAATAATTTTTTCATTCCATCAGAATACTTAAATTCTACTTTTTTGGCATTATAAGCTCCAAATACATCTCCAAATTCTTGAGATAATCCTACATTTGAAAAATGTAATCCTGTTACCCATGTTTCTTTTCCTGCAGTAGCAAATACTGCATCTATACCTAATTCATCTTTTTTAGAATCTAATATCTTTACAGCTTTTTCTAAAGAATCATAACTAGTTATAGTTTTTGGATCTATTCCTGCTTTCTCAAAAATTTCTTTATTATATATAAATCCATATCCTTCTTGAGTAAAGGGTAATCCATATACTTTCCCATCTACTGCTACTCCACTAAGTGCTCCATCAAATGCTTTTTTTGTTACTTCTAAATCAGTTAAATCAACTAATTTATCTTGCCAATCATAAACATCTTGTGGTCCTCCTACATTGAATATAGCAGGTTCATTTCCTGATGCCATTTTAGCACGAAGTGCTGCACCGTAGTCATCTCCTCCACCTACTGTTTCTATATTAATTTCTACATTTGGGTGAGACTCCATATATATTTGAGATAATTCATCTAATTGTTCTGCTATTTCTACCTTAAATTGAAATATATTTACAACTGTTGTTTCCTCTTCTTGCTCTGATCCACTACCACCACAAGCTGCTAATAGCATCAGACTTCCTACTAGTAATCCCTTTATGAATTTCTTCATAGTGATTCCTCCTTTTATATTTTATTTATATTCTTTTTTTCTAATATCTGTAAAATACTCTTTTAGAACCAGATTTCTGCTTGAATTCCAAAGTTCCATCCCTCTTGGTTGTTATAGTCACTTAAATTTTCAGCCATATCCTTTTGATAATCATCATCCCACTTAGCATATGTAACAAATGTTCTTATCTCTGGTCTTCCCCAAAAATCATTTGTATTTAATTTAAATGTAGGAGCAAATGTTAACTTAGATATTCCACCTTTATTATCTGTATTACCATCGTCATATCTAGCATAACCAGCTTCAAATTGTAATTCAAAATTTTCATTTATTTTATAGATAGGTCTTAATGCAAAGTTATAATAATTAAAATCATATTCTTTTCCAATACCATTTACAGTATTCATTCTATCATAATATACTACCGTAGTCATTAAATCCCATTTGTCAGTTAATCCTGTTTGACCCATTGTTCCAATAGACCATGCTGTTTCTTTTTCATAGTTATTT
>QNYN01000206.1 GCA_003973585.1 Fusobacteriota bacterium
AGAAGAAATAAGGAAAAGAGTTAATTTTGCAAGGGAAAAACAAAGGGAAAGATATGGTAGCTCTAAAGTAAATGGTAACATGACACCAAAAGATATAAAAAAATATTGTAAATTAGATGATGAAACTAAAAAAGTTCTAATCGACTCTATAGATATGTTTGGACTATCTGGGAGAAGTTATGATAAAGTATTAAAGGTAGCCAGAACAATAGCAGATATAGAGGGGAGTACCAATATAGAATTACCTCATATTATGGAAGCTCTAAGTTACAGAAAAAAATAAAAAGGTGGTAAATAGATGGAAAAGATAGAACAATTAATGAAAGCACCAAGTGCACCGTATATTTTAGGAGTAGTGCTTTTTATTATTTATGTAATACTTATGAAAATTGCTTATAAAATTTTACACAAAATTTTTATAAAAATTATTTTTAGATCAAGAAAAATGGTCCATGAAAAATTAAAGGGGATAAATTTAGGAAACTATGAATTATTAGATACTAAAATGCAATTTAAAATAGTTTATTTAATTCTAAAATCAATAGAAGTACTTATTTATGGAATAATCTTGTTGGTAACTCTTCCAGCATTATTTTATTTAAATCCTAAAACCCAAGTAATGGTAAGTTCTTTATGGAATTATGTATATGGCTTATTAAAAACTATAGGGATAAGCTTTTTAACTGCTATTCCTAATATAGTTACAATAATAATAATAATATTTATTGTAAAAAATATACTAAAGTTTTTAAAATATTTAGCAGTAGAATTAGAAAGTGGAAAGTTAAGGGTAAAAGGATTTTATCCTGAGTGGGCAACTCCTACATTTAATTTATCAAAAGTATTTATATATATGTTAACTGTTACAATTATTGCTCCATATTTACCAGGATCAGGGTCAGATGCTTTTAAGGGAATTTCTATATTTGCAGGGATTTTAATTTCTTTAGGATCAAGTACATATGTAGGAAATGCAATTGCAGGATTTATATTAACTTATATGAGATCATTTCAATTAGGAGATAGGATAAAAATAAATGAAATAACTGGAGATGTAGTTGGAAAAACACTTTTAGTAACTCGTATAAAAACAACTAAAAATGAAAGGGTAACTATACCAAATGCTGCTATTTTATCAGGTCATATTATAAATTATACTTATTCAGCAAAAAAATATAACTTAGTTTTACATACAAGTATTACAATAGGATACGATGTAGATTGGAGAATCGTTCATAAACTCCTTGAAAAGTCTGCAAGGGATATAAAAGAAACATTAGATGCTCCAAAACCATTTGTATTACAAAAAGCATTAAATGATTTTTATGTAGAATATGAAATTAATGCATATACAAAAAGTGAAAAGATGATGCCTAAATTAATGTCGGAATTACATGCTAATATACAAGATAATTTTCATGGTGCAGGAATAGAGATAATGTCTCCACATTATAGGGTAAATAGATCAAATGAAGATGTAGCTATTCCAGAAAAATATTTAAATGAAGAAACAAAAGAAAATCAAGAAAATCAAGAAAACTAACCTAAATATATAGTATCTTGTAAATACTTGTTATAAATGATAAAATTAAAAGCAAATAAAAGATATATTTAGGAGGAAAATAAAAATGATAGGAATAGGAATAGTTGGATTACCAAATGTAGGAAAATCAACATTATTTAATGCAATTACAAAGGCAGGAGCAGCAGAAGCAGCAAATTATCCTTTTTGTACAATAGAGCCAAATGTAGGAATGGTAACAGTGCCTGATTCGAGGTTAGATGAATTAGCAAAAATTATAAATCCTCAAAGAATGCAATATGCTACAGTAGAATTTACTGATATAGCAGGATTAGTAAAGGGAGCAGCTAGTGGAGAAGGGTTAGGAAATAAATTCCTTACAAATATAAAAAATACTCAAGCTATATGCCAAGTTGTTAGATGTTTTGATGATGAGAATGTAGTTCATGTTGATGGTTCTGTAGATCCAGTAAGGGATATTGAAGTTATTAATGCTGAATTAATATTAGCAGATTTAGAAGCAGTAGAAAGAGCTATTGAAAGACAAGGAAAATTACTTAGAGCAAAAAATAAAGAAGCTATGGCATTAGTTCCTGTATTAGAAAAGTGTAAAGTTTGTTTAGAAGATGAAAAATTATTAAACACTTTATCATTAACACCAGAAGAGTTAGAAACAATAAAAGGGTATCAATTTTTAACAATAAAACCTATGATGTTTGCTGCTAATGTATCTGATTCAGAACTTGCAACAGGAAATGATTATGTAGAAAAGGTAAAAGAATATGCTAAAAAATTAAATAATGCAGAAGTAGTAGTAGTTTCAGCTCAAGTAGAATCTGAATTACAAGAGATGGATGAAGAAGATAGGGAAATGTTCTTAGAAGAATTAGGAGTAACAGAACCTGGATTAAATAGATTAATAAAAGGTGGATATAGATTATTAGGTCTACAAACTTATTTTACAGCAGGAGTAAAAGAAGTAAGAGCTTGGACTATAAAAATAGGAGATACTGCACCAAAAGCTGCTGGAGAAATCCATACAGATTTCGAAAAAGGATTTATCAGAGCAAAAGTTGTAGCTTATGAAGATTTCATTAAATATAATGGATGGAAAGGTTCTCAAGAAGCAGGAGTATTAAGATTAGAAGGAAAAGAATACATTGTAAAAGATGGAGATTTAATGGAATTTTTATTTAATGTATAAGAAAATAGATAAAAAATAAATATTTATAAAATAAATGGGCTTAGGCTCATTTGTTTTATATAGAAAAATATTTTAATTATAATTAGGAGTGAAAAATTATGATAAAGGAATTTAAACTTGGTGGGATGCCAACAAATTGTTATTTAGTTTGGGAAGATAAAGATGCTATATTATTTGATTGTGGTGGAGAAAATTTAGAAGAACTAAAAATGTTTATCATAGAAAATAAATTAAACTTAACTAAAGTTATATTTACTCATGGACATTTTGATCATATAGGTGGATTAGATAAATTAAAAGAAATATTTCCAGAAATAGAAGTTTATATAGGAAAAGAGGAAGAAGAATTTCTAAAAAGGGGAGAACTTAGTCTGTCTACTATGTTAGGTGGAATTGATTATAAATATTCTGGTGAATATAAAGTTTTAAGTGAAGGAGATGTTATAGATGGATTTGTAGTAATAGATACTCCAGGTCATACTATAGGTGGGAAATGTTATTATAAAAAAGAATTAAATTTGGTAATTGTAGGAGATACAATGTTTAAAGGTAGTTATGGTAGATATGACCTTCCAACAAGTGATGGGAAGATGCTATTTTCAAG
This sequence comes from Fusobacteriota bacterium, assembly GCA_003973585.1. Next base: position 3,331 of record QNYN01000206.1, read on the forward strand.
TTTAAAAAAATTATGTGAAATTTTACCTTCTAAAACAAAAGTTTATAATGGACATACAGGAGTAACAACTATAGGAGCTGAAAAAGATAATTTAACATTTAATGGTCTTATATAAATATAAATAAAATTATTATAACTCAAAAAGAGGTAACTCATAAGTAGATTTTCTACTTGAGTCACCTCTTTTTATGAAAAAAATTCTTTTTTTACTTTACTTAAGAATACTGTTAAAGCTAATAAATCTGCACATCCACCTGGGCTAATATTATATTGTTCATTATAAGAATTTAAATTTTTTAGATGAGAATAGGTATTTTGATTATTTAATCCTCCTAAATCTATAATTTCTTTTGCTTTTTTTTGTAGAGTCAGTAAAGTAGAATAATCGTGTCTATGTAAAATTGTTGTATCGTCACATCTGCTCATAATACTAAGTAGAGTATGGGTAAGTCTTTGATTAATTTGTAAATTTTCTAATTCATCATAGACTCCTAATGCATAGTCAAAAACTATAGAGAACCCACTTTCAGCTTCTCCACGAACACCACTAATTCCATATTCTAAAAATATTTTTTCTCCATGAGTGAGGGAATCCTTAGTTTGTAAATTTTTTAATTCATTATCGACCATTCCAAAAGTCATTTTTTTAATCAAATCAGAAATATCATTAAAATTTCTTTTATTATATAAGATATTGCTAGTAGCAGTAATAACTAATCCCAAGACAAAAATCATACCTTTATGAGTATTTACTTTATTAGTTTTTAAAAACATAGCTTCTTCAGCTTTTTTTCCAATATTTCTAATATCATTAAAAATTTCTTTAGAAGATTTATTAGAATATCCTACATTAGCCATTTCTAAAAAATATCGATAGAGGGTAGAAGAACTATCAACAAATGTAAAATAATCCATATCTTTATGGCTTCCACTTGAAATAGGAGAAACTAATCCAAATGAAGGAAAAGAAGAAACTTCATAAATCATAGCTTCTAAAGAAAATTCTCCTAATTTAAATACTATATCGTTATACATGAGAACCTCCTTTGTTATTTATGATTTATAATTTGTAACTAAATTTTCTATAAAATTTATAATTTCTTCTAAATTATGTTTTTGACTTCTAACACAATTATGGGCTAGATTATTGCAAATAAAACATCTTCTAGGGGAGAATCCTAATTCAGTTCGACTAAGGGTATGATTAGATAAATCAATTACATCTAAGTCAACAAGTCGTCCTAATGGATGAGCCATTTCTATTGAAAGTACTGCTTTTTTTATTTCAATAGGGTTTAAATCGATGTTTATCAAAAAAATTAAACCCTCGTAGGAGTCAATTTTTTCTATATTTTTTATGTTTGTTTTGATTAATGAAAATCTTGTTAAAAGTTCATTGTATATTATTT
>QNYN01000046.1 GCA_003973585.1 Fusobacteriota bacterium
AACCTTATGAAAGCAAATGAAGAAGGGTATCATACTCCTACTACAATAGGAACAAAGGTAGCAGTAGTAGGAGCTGGAAATGTATCTATGGATGCAGCTCGTGTAGCTAAGAGATTAGGAGCAGAAACTTATATTGTATATAGAAGAAGTGAAGCTGAAATTCCTGCAAGACACGAAGAAGTAGAACATGCACTAGAAGAAGGGATCAACTTTAATTTATTAACTAATCCTGTAGAAGTATTACATGATGAAAAAGGACAAGTAACAGGGTTAAAATGTATAAAAATGGAATTAGGAGAAGCAGATGAAAGTGGTAGAAGAAGACCAAAGGCAATAGAAGGATCTGAATTTGTAATAGAAGTAGATACTGTAATTATGTCTATAGGAACTATGCCAAATAATTTAGTAACAGGAACAACAAAAGACTTAGAATTAACTAGATGGAATACAATTCACACATTAGAAAATACAGAAACAGCAACTTCTAGAGAAGGTGTTTTTGCAGGTGGAGATATAGTAACAGGAGCAGCTACAGTAATATTAGCAATGGGAGCAGGTAAAAAAGCAGCTCATGAAATAGATGAATATATAAGAAATAAATAATTTATATAATAAGCCATTAGGCATAGAGGGATTTATGATGAATTTAAAAAAATACATATATAAAGAAAATGATTTAGGAGTTACTTTTAAAGATGATGGAAGTGTAAAAATAAAAGTTTGGGCTCCTAATATAAAAAATATAGCTTTAAATTTATATTCAAGTAATGATTCACAAAGATTAGTTTTTTCAAAGAAAATGACTTTATTAGAGGGAGATATTTGGAGTATAATTTTAAAAGAAAGTGAAACAGGGTATGAAAATTTAGATAAATTTTTCTATGATTTTAAAGTTAAGCATTTAGATGGGAGTATTAAATATGCACTAGATCCTTATGCAAAATCAATGGCAAGTTTTTCTCCTTACAATAAACTAGACCATATTGGAAAAGGAGCTATAATATCTCTAGATTCGAAAGAAGCAGGGAAAAGACCATATTCAATAGGAGCTTCTAATTTAGGATCTCCTACAGATATGGTTGCTTATGAAGTTCATGTTAGGGACTTTACTATAGGAACAGATATAGAGGATGCTGGGACCTTTAAAGGTTTTGCAAATTATGAAGAAGGAATAAAACATTTAAAAGACTTAGGGATAACTCATGTTCAATTTTTACCAGTACAAAACTATTTTACTGTAGATGAAGGGAAAAAAAGATATAAAGACAACATAGTTCATTACAATTGGGGTTATGATCCACACAACTATTTTTCTTTAGAAGGGTGGCTAGCTAGTGATGATAAAAATCCATATAGTCGTATTAGAGAATTTAGAGAATTAGTAAATAAATTACATGAAAATGGAATAGGAGTCATAATAGATGTAGTATATAATCATACATATGGCCATGAAATATTTGAAAATTTAACTCCAGGATCTTATTATCGTATGTTTGATGGAAATATCTCTGGAGGGACAGGGGCAGGGCCTACTTTAGAGAGTAGAAATCCTATGGTTAGAAAATTAATTATAGATTCATTGAAATTTTTTGTTGAAGAATACGGAATAGATGGATTTAGATTTGATCTTATGGGATTTATCGATATAGACACTATGATTGCCATAAGGGAAGCTTTAGGTGAAAATATAATACTTCATGGAGAAGCTTGGAATTTTACAGACTTACCAATAACAGAAGCTCCTGTAAAGGGGCATCCTGCAAATTATCCCCATGGAACAAATATTGGTTTATTTAATGATAGTACGAGGGATTCCTATGTAGGAGATACTCCTAAAAAAGGATTTATTCAAGGAAACTATGATCATACAGATATATGTCGTGCTGGAATTATAGGAAATATAATAGATTATTATAATAAATCAGTAAGTATCGAAAATTATCATAGGTTTGCATATTCTCCAGATGAAACATTACAATATCTATCAATACATGATGGTTTTACATTATGGGATAAAATAAATCTTTCATTTTATGGAAGCACAGAAGCTAGAGCTAATTTAGTAAAATATAGTTTAGGGATGTTATTTACTTCTCAAGGAAAGATGATAATTCAAGGTGGAACTGAAATAGGTGTTACTAAACCATTGAAAGAAGAGCAAAAAGCTAAAGATCCAGAACCAAATAGAGCTCATACATCGGAATTAATAAATTTTGATGATGATATAGGAAATGTAACACATTATCATGAAAATAGTTATTCATCTTCAGATTCTGTAAATAAAATCAGGTGGAACCGAAAAAAGAATCCGATTTTTAAAAACTTAAATGATTATTGTAGTGGATTAATTAAATTGAGAAGAAGTGCTAACGCCTTTAGATATTCAACATCTGAAAATATAAAAAAAGGATTAAAATTTTTCTTAGTAGATGATTTTAATGCTTATAGAGTAATAGCTTATACATTAGACAATACTATAGAATATAATTATAAGGTAGAAAGAATACCATATAAAAAGTTCATAGTAGTTCATAACAGTTCATTTGAAGTACTAGAATTAAAAGATGAAGAATTCAATGAAAATTTAGATATTTTAGTAGATTCTGAAAATGCTGGAATAGTACCATTGAAAAATACAAAAATAAAATTAGGAAAAGAAAAGCTTTTGATAACTCCAAGTACAACAGTAGTATTAGGAGTAAAAGAGTAAATATACAAAAAGGACTCAGGGAATAAATTAAACCTGAGTCCTTTTTCTATTTAAAGAATTGCATATTTAGTTCTTTTTTTATAACTTTGAAGATTACCATTTATATAAATAAGAGTTCCGTTTTTAATAGTATTTATCACATCTTTTGTAAGATTAAAAGGTATAGCAGGACATCCCCAACTTCTACCTAATCTCCCATTTCGTTGGATATATTTCTCATTGACATAAGTTGCTCCATGGATAACAATATTACGCTTATAGGCGTTATCATTAATTCCTTTTTCTAAACCATCTATTCTTAAAGAATATCCGTGGATTCCTCTATATGGTTTAGATGTTTTAAAAAAACCAATAGAACTTTTTTTAGAATTTACAGTATTAGAAAAATTTTGAGCAAACTCTCCACCTGAATTCTTTCCGTGGGCAACATAGGTAGAAAAAAGAACTTTCTCTTTTTTTAAATCAATAACAAACATTCTTTTTTCATTGGCTGATTTAGTATAATCAATTATTGTAATAATATTCTTATTTTTAACATCTGTTTCAGCCAATCCTTCAAGAGCTATATTAAGAACTTGTTTATTTAAATTTGGCTCATTTAGATTTTCATATAGATGTTTATCTATTAAATTAGAAAAACTAAATGAATATATAAAAAGGTAACTAATTAGTAGAACAAAAACTTTCATAAAACCTCCTAAAAAAATCATAAATCAAAGCTATTATACCTTAAAAGTAACAAAAAGTCTAGATATAATTTTTTACGGAAGAGTATGCTTATTCTGCGTTGTTAGAATTATCGGTATTACTAGTGTTTTCTTTATCATTAACATTTGTATCAGTATCTGTCTTATTAGTATCGCTATTTTCAGGATCTACTGGAGTATTATCATCTTCTTTAATAACAGCAGTAGTAGTAGTATCAGTAAAGTCATCTGAAGTAGAAACTTTTTCAACAACAGTTCCGTCATTACTAGCTTGGATAGAAAAACTGCTTAAATCTTTGATATCATTAGAATGATCTCCTAATACTTCAGAAGGTGCCTTTTCTTCTTTCTTTTCTTTAGAGGCTGTATATTTATTATCTATGTATCTAATCCATTTAGGAATAAATTTAGGATCATAAGGTTCCTCTGTGTCGATTTTTTCCCTTTGAATTCTTTCTAATTCACTTTTATAGTTAGAATAAGTTTCAGCAAAAGAAGGATCTGTAATATCTTTTACTGGATATTCCTTTAACCCTGGATGTTCTCTATCTAAGATAGCATTCCATTCATCAACTCTATCTTTTTCAAGAGCTAAGAAGAAATCTATATCTCCATCAAATCTAATTTCTTTTATTCTATCTCCTACTTCTAATTTTCTAATAACTGCTAAATCAGCATCTGAAATAACTTCTCCAAAAACTGTATGTTTATGATTAAGCCAATCAGCAGGATACATAGTCATAAAGAATTGAGATCCACCTGTATTAGGTCCAGCATTTGCCATAGCTAAGATACCTGTTTGATAAAAATCTAACCATTCAACAAATTCATCTTCAATTTGATATCCAGGTCCACCTAAACCATTTTCTAAAGGATCTCCACCTTGTACCATAAAGTTATCTACAACTCTGTGGAATTTTAGGTCATCATAAAACCCTCTTTTAGCTAAGTTAATAAAGTTTGCAACAGTTACTGGAGCAGCTTCTGGATAAAGATAGAAGTTGATATCTCCTTGAGAAGTAACGATAGTTGCTTTAATATTGTTTATTCTTGCTACTTCTCCAGCGTGCATAGTTCTTCTAATAGCAGAACATCCACCTAACATTAGAAGAAGGGAAAAAGCAAAAATAATTGATAATTTTTTCATAAATATGTATACCCCCGATTTTAGAATTATTTTAAGTTAGGAAATTTTTTAGTTAACTCAGTATTTAATTGATCTAAAAGTTCTTTATTTACTTCTAAAAATTCATCAACATTTCCTGAAATTACAATAGTTTCAATAATATCTCCTTGAGCAATTT
>QNYN01000023.1 GCA_003973585.1 Fusobacteriota bacterium
GAAAAAATTTAAATTGTTGTTTTTTATGTCTTTAATCTTTATTTTTGCTAGTTGCGAAAGCTCTATCGATGTAAATGTTAATTCGAAAAATAATTTAACGAAAAAAACTAAATCTGTTTATCTTATCAATTCTAGTTATTACACTCAAGATTCAGACTACTATGAAGGTGAAATAAAAAAAGTTCTATTATCACATGGACTTATTATCGCCAAGAATGCTGCTGACTCAGACTTAATACTTTTTGTTTCATATGGTGTTACAGAACCTTTTGAAAAAACTGTTTTTTTTGACTGTGATAATGCTGGTGGTGGCGGAACAGAAAAAATTACTGTATTCTACAACTATATTTCCTTTACAGGAATCGAAACTAAATCTTATAAAGGTCAAGAATTTATCAAACCACAAGTAAAATCATATGTTAGTTATTATAGTTCTACCTATAATTTCAAATTATTTTTTCCACATATGTTAGAAGCTATAACTCCTTATATTGGTAAAAATTTAGAAAAACCTTTAACTATCAATAAAATTCTTTTAGATGAGGAAGATAAAGCTAAGAAAAAAGCTGAAGAAAATTCAAAACCTAAAACTAAAAAATAATGTATTAAAAAGCTTGAAGCTAGTGCTTCAAGCTTTTTTTATTATCCCAATTCTTTTTTTACAACATCAGATATTTCTTTAGCTACTTCTTCTACTTGTTTTTTATCGATTCCTTCTACCATTACCCTAACTAAAGGCTCTGTTCCAGAAGTTCTCACTAATACACGACCTTGACCATGCATTTCTTTTGTTTTTTTCTCTATTATCTCATTTATTGCATCATTTTGATTCCAAGTATTTTTCTTATCTCTATGAACTTTTACATTGATTAAAACTTGTGGCCAATCTTTAATTTCAGTTACTAACTCATCTATATACTTTCCACAATCACGAAGTGCTTCTACTAATTTTAACGATACTAATACACCATCACCAGTTGTATTATAATCTGACATGATAATATGACCTGATTGTTCTCCACCAAGATTTAATCCTCTTTTTCTCATCTCAGCAATAACATATCTATCTCCAACATTAGATCTTATTAAATCTATTCCATGACTTTCTAAATATTTTTCAAGTCCCATATTACTCATAACTGTTGTAACTACTTCATTATCCACTAGTTTACCCTTAGATTTTAAATCTAATGCCAGTATAGCTATAATTTTATCACCATCTATTATATTTCCAAATCTATCAACAGCAATCAATCTATCTGCATCTCCATCATAAGCTAAACCTATATCTGCACTATAACCCACTACTACTTTTGCTAAAATTTCAGGATGTGTTGATCCACATTTTACATTTATATTAGTTCCATTAGGTAAGTCATTTATAGATACTATTTCTGCTCCTAATCTAGAAAATACTTCTCTAGCTATTTTAAAGGCAGAACCATTAGCAGCATCTAAGATAATTTTAATCCCTGAAAAATCTCCCTTTACTAAAGACAATAAATAATCTCTATATAAGAAATAATCATCGTCTTCCATAATTACCTTTCCTACTTTATCTCCAGCCATACATTCTTTAGAAATTTCTTTATAATTATCCATTAGTGCTTCTAATTTTAATTCAACTTCATCTGACAGCTTTTTACCATTACTTCTAAATATTTTAATCCCATTATCTTTAGCAGGATTGTGTGAAGCTGAAATCATAATTCCTGCATCGGCATTTTTTAATCGTGTAAGATAAGCTACAGCAGGTGTTGGTAATACTCCTACATAAGTTATCCTTATTCCCATCGAAGATAATCCTGCCATAAGTGCTGATCTTAACATATATCCAGATATTCTTGTATCCGATCCTATTACTACATCTATATATTTTTGATTAGCAGGTCTTTTTTTCTTTAAATGATATGCTAGTGCAAACCCTAGTCTTGTAGCAATATCAACTGTTAATTCCTTATTTGCTTCCCCTCTTATTCCATCAGTTCCAAAATACTTTTTCTTTTGCATCTTTGCTCCTCCTATTAACTCTCTCTTAATTTTAACTTACTTGCTATTACTCCTATTATTCCACCTGATATTACTCCTAATCCTAAAAATATCATAATAAATATTAGTATAGATCTTCCCATAATATCTATATTTCTAAATAACAAAAAATAAACTACTATTAGTTGAATTATATTATGAGTTAAAGCTGCAAAGATACTTATAGCTACTAGACTTAAATGATCTTTAAATTCATAGAGTAAACACATGACTCCTGTACTTACTACTCCTGATGCTAAGCTTATAAAAAATCCTGGGGTAAATAAAGTCCCTATCATCATTCCTTGGATTAAAATTCTCAAAAATAATACTTCAAAAGCCATTTTTTTATCAAATTTTACTAATACAATTATAGTTGCTAAGTTAGCCAACCCTAATTTCATCCAGGGAAAAGGTTTTGGAATAACAGTTTCAAATAATGAAAAATAGAGAGCTAGTAGCACAAAGGCTACTAAATAAATCTCTCTTCTTTTCTTTTTATCTCTTATTCTATTTACCACAATTAAACTCTTAATCCTGCTTCCATGCCAAGTAAAGTTTCATATTTTTTTATTATTGGGTTTATTTCTTCTTCTAAAAACTCTGTTGTTTGTTGAGGAGCAAATCCAATAAAGTTTTTAGGCTCTAAAATAGAAGTTAATTTTTCTTTATCTATATTAAAATAATCATCAGCTAAGATTCTTTCAATTAAATCATTATCTTTTCCTTCTATTTTTACTTGTCTTCCTGCTTCCATAGAATGTTCTCTTATTCTTTCGTGTAATTCTTGTCTATCTCCACCATTTTTTACACCTTCCATAATAATATATTCAGTTGCCATAAATGGTAATTCCGACATTATTCTTTTTTCTATCATTTTTGGATATACTACCATTCCATCAAATATATTTTGAAGTATTACTAATATAGAATCTACTGCAAGAAATGCTTGAGGTACAGATAATCTTTTATTTGCAGAATCATCTAATGTTCTCTCAAACCATTGTGTTGCAGAAGTCATTGCTGTACTTTGTTGCATAGCTATTACAAATTTTGCTAAAGAAGATACTCTTTCACTTCTCATTGGGTTTCTTTTATAAGCCATTGCAGAAGAGCCTATTTGTTTTTTCCCAAAAGGCTCTTCTATTTCTTTTAAATGTTGTAATAATCTAATATCATTAGTTAATTTATGAGCTGTTTGAGCTATATTTGATAATAAATTTAATGTTTCAGCATCTACTTTTCTATCATAAGTTTGACCTGTTACCATAAATCTTTTATCAAATCCCATTTTTTTAGATACCATAATATCTAACTCTTTTACTTTTTCATAATCTCCATTGAATAATTCTTCAAAACTTGCCTGAGTTCCAGTAGTTCCTTTTACCCCTCTAAATCTTAAATTTTCTATTCTAAATTCTAACTCTTCAAAGTCCATCTTTAAACTTTGTAGCCATAATGTTGTTCTTTTACCTACTGTAGTAAGTTGAGCTGCTTGAAAATGAGTAAATCCTAGTGTTGGAAGATCTTTATACTTTTCAGCAAAATCAGACATATTTTTAAAAACATTTACAAATTTTTTCTTTAAAATTTCATATCCATCTCTTATTTGAATTAAATCTGTATTATCTCCTACATATGCAGAAGTTGCTCCTAAATGAATAATCGGAGCAGCAGTAGGTGCTTGTACACCAAAAGCATAAACATGTGCCATTACATCATGTCTTACTTCTAATTCTCTTTTAGCTGCAACATCATAATTAATATCATTTATAAATTTCTTCATCTCTGCTATTTGTTCATCTGAAATATTTAATCCTAACTCTTTTTCTGATTCAGCTAAAGCTACCCAAAGTCTTCTCCAAGTTGAAAACTTTTTATCAGGTGAAAAATTCTCTAACATTTCCTTTGTTCCATATCTTTCTACTAATGGGTTTGAATAAACATTACTCATCTTTGCATCTCATCTCCTAATATATTTATTTAGTTTATTATTTTTAGTTATCTATTTTTCTAACCACCTTTTTTTATAGTAGTTATTAATTTTTTCATCTCATCTTTTCTTTTTTCTAGATGCTGTATCATTTTTTCTATATCTTTTTCTGATTTTATATCTATAGTTAATGTAAATTTATCTCCCTCTAAATTTTCAGGATAGTCCACTTTTATTTCTTTACTTTTTATTGCATTTACTAAACTTTTAACTTTATTCATAGATTTTGTCATAACTGGATATCTATATTCACGAATAATTTTTAAGAATTTTGCTGTATCTTGTTTTTTATTACCATTAAAGTTCATTTCTTTTTCTTTTACAAATTCTGAAAAACTAATCCCCTTTAATTTTTCTAATTCATAAAAAAATTCTCCTACTTCTTTTTCTGTAGAAAAGGAAAGGTGTAAATATTTTTCTGCAAATTCTATAATTTCATTATCTTCTATAAATTTATATTTCATTTTTCTCTCCAATCACTTTTCATATAAATATACTATTCCATCTTCTCCAGTATCACCATAATATCCTTTTCTAACACTTATCTTTTTAAAGCCCATATTTTCATAAAAATTAATTGCTACTTTATTTGATTCTCTTACTTCTAACATTAGATTTCTATCTATATTTTCTAGGATATAATTCAATAATTTTTTACC
>QNYN01000058.1 GCA_003973585.1 Fusobacteriota bacterium
AAATTGCTGACACTAAACCTGGTTATCCACACCCTAGATACTCCTTCAGAAACAGACATAGCGCCACCAACTACACTCGATTCCCTAAACCCCTATACGTAAATACACTAGACTATTATTTATGAAATTAACTCTAGAGTTCTATAATCCTATTGGAGTAGGGTCGTCTACCATAATAATACGGTCATTCTTGCCTGGTACTCGGGGGCTTTCTACATCTATTACTCTATCTGTTGATAATATAACCATTCTTTCAATTATATTTTTTAATTCTCTAATGTTTCCAGGATATGAATACTCTATAAGATATTTCATTGTATCACTTGAAATAATTGGCATTTCTTTATGAATATCTAAAATTATTTTATTTAAAAAATAATTTGCTAATAAAGGAATATCCTCTTTTCTTTCTCTAAGTGGTGGTACCTCAATAGGAAATGCTGTTATTCTGTGGTATAAATCACTTCTAAATTTTCCACTTTCCACTTCTAATTTTAAATTTTTATTTGTAGAAACAATAAATCTAATATTTACTTTCCTAGTTTTATTTCCTCCTACCCTTCTAAATTCACCATATTCTATTACTCTTAATAATTTAGATTGTGCCTTTACATCTAATCCTGTTATTTCATCAAGGAATAATGTTCCACCATCTGCTTCTTCTAATATTCCTATCTTTCCAGAACCAGACCCTGGAAAAGCATCTTTTTCATATCCAAATAATTCAGATTCTATCATATCTGAAGACATAGAAGCACAACTTATTACTGTAAAACTTTTCTTTCTTCTATCTGATTTTTTATAAATTTCTGCTGCAATTAATTCTTTTCCAACACCATTTTCACCACTAATTAATACAGTTACATCACTTTCTGCTATTCTATCAACTAGATTTTTTACTTCTTTTATTTTATTACTTTGCCCTACTATTTCGTTTACTTCTTCTGTCTCAGATATTTTCTTTTCTAATTTTCTTTTTTCTTTTAATATTTCTAAACTTTGTAACGCAGGAAAAATTAATTTATTAAACTCTTTTACTTGAAGTGGCTTTAATAAATAATTATAAATTTCTGCCGTTTTTAAATCATTTAAAATTTCATCGGTTTCCTCTTCTATAAGCCCTACTACTATAAAGTCTTTCCCTACTCCCTTTAACTTTCTTCTTGCTTCTAAAAAAGTGAACCAAGTCATGTCTTGATCTAATAAAATGATTTCAAAATCACTTTCCCTTAACATGTCTAATCCATCTAAAAAATTACCTAAAGTAATTACTTCATACTCACTTGATAATTCTTTTCTTATTTGTTTTAAGACTTCTTTTTTTTCAGATATTGCTAAAATTGATTTTTTCACAAGCACCCTCCTAATTTTTTCTCTATACTGTATTATAATCAATCAAGTGTCAAATTTCAAGACTTTTCTCTTTTATTTTTAGTTTTTATTTCATTTTTATTACATAAGCTACTATATAAATAAAGTGAGAGTCTCAAAACTCTCACTTTATTTATAGATCTACATACTCTAGAGGACTTACTGAAATGTTAAATGTAGTTTTATAGTCTAATTTTTCTTTTAATTTTAAAAAATTATCTACAAGTTTATAACATTCATCTTTTTCTAAAATCACTAATAATATAGCATCTTCTCCAGGCCAAACATGTGTATTAAGGTGTTTCACATTTTCTTTCCATGATACTTTTAATCTTGGAGCAATGATATATCTGACAATTTTACTTTTTTCTAATTCTTTCACCAAAATATCCTCTAAAGAACTGTCAAACAAAACTCGTAATTCTTTATATTCAGCTTTTTTTTCCATAAATTCTCCCCCCTATAATTTACGGTAAAATAACAATTATTTTTTATTAAATTTATTTTTCACTTTTTCTACTCCATTTTCTACAAGTTCGTATAACACTGGTATAATCACTAGAGTTAATAATGTTGAAACCATTAATCCAAATATTACAGCTATAGCCATACTTTGATACATTTCTGAACCTTGTCCAATTCCTAATGCTAATGGTAACATTCCTAACATAGTTGTCATACTTGTCATAAAGATTGGTCTTAGTCTAGTTCTACCTGCTTCTATTATAGCATCTCTTCTATTACTACCTCTTGCAATCAGCAATTTTATATAGTCGATGAGCACTAAAGCATTATTAACTACTATACCAGATAACATGATAATTCCTACCATTACCATTACATTAAAATCTTTCCCTGTAATCATAAGCCCAGCATATACTCCCATTATAGATAAAGGAACTGCTCCCATGATTATAAATGGTAATACAAGCGATTCAAATTGAGAAGCTAATATTACAAATATCAAGAAAATTGCTATAAACATAGATTCTCCTAATTGTGTCATCATTTCACTAGTTCTTTTATTATCTCCACCAAATCTATAATTTACTCCATCTGGTAATCCTAACTCTTCAATTTTTTCTCTAATTATTTTTTCAACAATCTTACTGTTACTTCCACCTCTTAAGTTTGCACTTAAGTTGACTTTATAATTTCTATTTAATTTTTCTTTTTTAGCTGGCCCTTCTACAATTTCTATATGAGCAACATCTGAAAGTTGAATCATTTTTCCTGATTCTAATTTTAATTTACTTGTCATCAATTTAGAAAGTGAATTTCTGTATTCTTTAGGTAACATTACATTTACTTCGATTTCTTCTAAATCGGTTTTAAGATCTATAGGATTAGACCCTAATACTTGATAAAAAAGAACTCTATTAATATCAGCAGGTCTTATCCCATAATATCTTGCTTTTTCTCTATCTATTATTATTTTAGCTTGTGGACTTCCACCAGTCAGACTACTTTTAAAATCTCCTAATTCAGGCATCTTTTTTAATTCTTCATAAATTAATTTAGCAAAATTATTTAATTGTCTATTATTTGTCGATGTCAAATCTAGTTCGATGTCTTTTCCACCGCCACCTGGACCTTTAGCATATCCGTCGGCTACATTTAAATCAACATCTGGAATTCCCTTTAATTTTTCCCTAATTGTATCTGTTATCTCAAATACCGATTTATCTCTGTCTTTTTTTAAATCTAATTTTACATTTATTGAAAACCCACTTTTTTGAACTGAAGTTTCCAAGCTTTTTGTATATTTATCTTTTTCTAATATTTTTTCAACTCGTCTTGTAATAGAATCAACTTTATCTAATGTTACTCCAGGAGGTGTTTCTCCTGTTACAACATATACATTGTCATCGGTAGGTGGTATAAATCCTCCTCCAACTATCTTAATTCCAGGTATTACTATGGCAAAAAACATTACTATTACTAGGATTAGTGTTTTTAATTTATTGTTTAAAGTCAATGATAATAATTTTAAATATTTCTTTTTTATCCAAATAAGCAATTTACCATCTTGAACTTTATCTACTTTTTCTTTTAATATTTTATTCGATATCATAGGTACAAAAGTCATAGCAACTAATAAAGATGCTAGCAGTGAAAATGTTACTGACCATGACATTCCCCAAAATACTTCTTTTGCAAGTCCTTCACTCATTACTATAGGTAAAAATACTGCTACTGTTGTTGCTGTAGAAGCTATAATTGGAACTAACATCTCTGAAGCTCCATCTCTAGCTGATTCATACCTAGGTTTTTTTAGTTCGGTTATATGCCGATATATATTGTCTAAGACTACTACTCCATTATCTACCAGCATTCCTACCCCTAAAGATAGCCCCATAAGAGAAATAACATTTAACCCTATTCCTATACTATTTAGTAGAAAAAATGCTCCTATAATTGATAGTGGTATTGCTAATGCTATTATAATAGTTGCTCTAATATCTTTTAAGAATATAAATAATACTATTGAAGCAAGGATAAGCCCTGCTATTGCACTATTTTTTACATTGTTTATAGAATTAGAAATATCAACTGAAGTATCATAAGATACACTTAATTTAACATCTGACGGCAATGTTGTTGATAAAGATTCTATAGCTTCTTTTATCCCTTTTGAAATAGATACTGAGTTTCCATCTGTTGATTTTTCAACTGAAATTGAAATTGTAGGAACTCCATTCATTCTATTATAACTATCTACATCTTTATTTCCTAATTTTACACTAGCAACATCTTTTAAATACAAAACTTTTCCATCTTTACTACTAATTATTATATTTTGTACTTCTTCTACAGTTTTTAATTCTGTCATTACCTTAATTATGTATCTTTTTTCCCCTTCTTCTATAGTACCTGCTGGAAGATTAGCACTAGATCTAGAAATTATATTATAAATATCATCTATGTTCATTCCATAAGATTCTATTTTATTAGGATCTACTTCTACTTTTACTTCTTTTTCATATCCCCCATAAACTTCTACATTTCCAACACCTAAAACTTGTTGAAATCTAGGTTTAATTATATTTTCAGCTAAACTTTTAGCTTTTATTAAATCTTTAGATGCTACAGAAATAGCAATTACAGTATCTCCTCCTACTTTCATTTTTCTAACTAAAGGAGTATCTGCATCAGAAGGCAGTTTGTTCCTAATATTATTTAATTCTGTTTG
>QNYN01000057.1 GCA_003973585.1 Fusobacteriota bacterium
CAGGTTTTGAACCTTTAACTTTTTTTACATATTTTTTAGAGCAATAATCGATTCGAATAGTTTCACCTATTCCTACTTTAGAATGTTTACTTGCAAGTAAAGCTACCTTTTCTAAAGTTTCATCTGAAAGATTTTCAATATTATCTTTTACAATAATATGAGTTCCTGGGACATCTTTTGCGTGAAACCATGTATCGTGACGATCTCCAATTTTAAAAGTTACATACTCATTTTCGATATTATTTCTTCCATAGTAAACTATACGATTATCTATTTCAACTTTAGGAGGCATAATTTTAATGTTTTTCTTTTTCTTCTTAGTTTTTATAATCTTTTTTAAATATTTATTAGAAATAAGTTCCTCTTCAATGATTTCTAATGTTTTTTTATCGTTAGCTAGATTAATAAAAGAGATAATAGATTCTAGATATTCAATTTCTTTTTTTATAAATTCTAACCTCTCTTTACTATGAAGAAATCCTCTTTTATGCTTATTATATAGATTATAATAATTGTCTAAATTTTCATTGGGAGTTTTTTTTGGATTTAAAGAAATTTCAATATTACAATTTTCATAAAAGTCAAAAAGAATAACATTTTTTTCATATCCCTTTAATGAGTATAGGTTAGCAGCTAAAATATCTGCTATTTTTTTATAGTTTTCATATGTTGAATATTTTTTGATATCTTTAGTTATATTTTTTATGATTTTCTTATTTTTTTTCAGTTCTTTTTCAGTGATTTTTAAAAGGTCTCTTTTTTTATTTGTAAATTGCTCTGAATTAACTGTTTCAAGGATATATGTATCAATCATTTCATTTATAGAGTTAAATCTGATTTCTTCATAATCTCCTAAAGGGAAATTAATAATAGTTCCATATTTTACAATACCATCTAATTTGTATAAGGTAGGAGATGCTGCATCATTTATAGTGTCCTTAAACTTTTTAAAGTCACTAAAATATTTGTTGCTAATTTTACCTATTCCATCTACATTTTTCATTAATGTATTTTCATTTTTATATTTCCAAAATTCATCTTCTGAAATATCTAAAGGAGATTTTTTCTCTTGAACAATTGGAAATTTATACTGAGCACCATTCATAAGAAGTCTTAGCTTATTTTCTTCTAAAGAGAACTTTTTTAATAAATCTAAAATAATAAAATTATCATCAACTAATATAATATTACTGTGTTTTCCCATAATTTCAATAATTACTTTTACCTTTTGTTTAACTCCTAATTCATTTATTTTCTCAAAGGATAAAAGTAAAATTCTATCTGTTTTATACTGTTCAACTTTTACTAAAATAGCACCTACTAGATATTTACGAAGGGACAGTGAAAATCCCATAGGTTTATCAGGAGCAACTTCTTTTTTAGTAGCTATATAACATATAGGAAGATTAGGACTAGCAGAAATATATAAATTTATTTTTCCTAAAAAGATAGATAAACTAAGAGGAGTATATTGAAATACTTTTGTTACCCTTCTATTTTTTAAATTTTCATTTAATTCATTTTTTAATTTAGTTAGCGATATTCCATCTATATATAACATAATTTTCTCCTTTTTTCTTAATAAAATAAGAGGAAGATAATGTCCTCCTCTTAATTATACACATATATCTTTTTTTACTACAATTAAACTTTTAGCGTCTATAAAGTTTATTTCGAAAATTTTACCTGAAGGAACTTTTATAGCTATAACTCTATTAGAATTTGATACAATTTTTAAATCAGTATATAATTTTATCCCCATATCAGCAAAAAAGTTTTTGATAACAGGAGTACCTTTTACATCTAAAACACTGACAGTATCTCCTTCTAAAAAACTTGTGATAACATCAGGTTTAAAAAATTCTACTTGATTCTTTAAATTATTTAGTATTTTATTAAAAACATTAGTAAAAATCTCTAAATTTTCTTCTTCAATATTTTTAGTTATACTAGAAATTATCATTTTATGGAAATTATTATGATAAGTAAGAGCATCGATACCTTTTTTAGAAAGGGATACAAAAACTTTTCTTCGATCTCGTTCCGATCTTTTTCTAGTAATAAATCCTTTTTTAGATAGTTTATTAATGGCAACTGTAGCAGTTCCCATAGTAATACCTAATTTATCAGATAATTTATTCATTGATAATGAATCATTTCCAATAGCTTCTATCACATGAAGTTCTGTAGTAGTTAAACATTTTATTCCTTGTTTAAGGGCTAGTGATTCAGTCTCATAAAAAAGTTTTGTAAACTCTTCTATAACACTATTAACTCCTTTTAAAGACATAGAAACCTCCTTACCCCTTTAATTTTTTTATTTGTTCTTTGTAATCACCGTTAAATACAAAAGATCCGGCAACAAATATATTAGCACCTGCTTCTATACAAGGTTTTATAGTTATATCTGTGATACCGCCATCGATTTGAATATCAACTGTAGAAGATAATTTTCTTAAATCTTTTATTTTTTCAACTGTTTGTGGTATAAATTTTTGTCCACCAAATCCAGGGTTAACAGACATTAATAACACCATATCTAAATCATCAATTATATATTTTAATCCTTCAATAGGTGTAGCAGGATTTAAAGAAACTCCAACTTTCAAACCAGCATTTTTAATTTGTTGAATCACTCTATGAAGATGAATTGTTGATTCTAAATGTACAACAATCATATCGGCACCAGCTTTAACGAAATCATCGATGTATCTTTCAGGTTTATCAATCATTAAATGTACATCAAAAATTAGATCTGTTTTATTTCTAATAGATTTAATGATAGGAACTCCAAATGATATATTTGGAACGAAACTTCCATCCATAACATCGATATGAATCATATCAGCTCCAGCTTTAGTAATATCTATTATTTCTTCTCCTAATTTACTAAAATCAGCAGATAATATAGATGGTGCTATTTTAATATTACTCATAAATTATACACTCCTTAAATTTAATTTGATTATAAAATAATTATACCATACTTTATTAAAATTTATTCCATCTTTCTGTCTTATAAAAATTATAACACCAGATGTAAAAATCATATCGACTTTGTTCTATCCCTTTATTTAAAGCGTCTTTAACTCCACAATCAGGTTCATTAATGTGGATACAATTACTATATTTACAAGTTTTATACTCCTCAAACTCAGGGAAAAGACTTGCTAATTCATCTATAGTTTTAATAGCTGGTAATTCTATAGAAGAGAATCCAGGAGTATCTATTACATATCCACCATTTAACATAGGTAAAAGAGTTGTTCCTTTAGTTGTATGTTTTCCACGAGAATTTTTTTTACTAGTTTCACCTACTTCTAAAACTTTTTCACCTTGTAATATGTTGAGTAATGAAGATTTTCCAGCACCACTAGGACCACCAAAAGCAGTAATATTTCCTTTTATGTATTCTTTTAATTCATCTATTCCAATTTTTTCATATGTAGAAATATAAAATATTTCTATATTCATTTTTTTTAGGAATTTAAGTTGTTCTTTTAATTCGTCAAATTCACAAGGTTCTAATAATTCTATTTTATTAATAACAGCAATAGGCTTAATATTATAATAAAATGAATTTAATAATAAAATGTTAAACCTTCCAATATCAAATTTAGGATCTAAAGCTGAAAATTGTATAACTAAATAATCTATATTTGAGACTAATGGTCTATGGATTATATTCTTTCTAGGATAAATTTTAGTAATAAAACCATCTTCTGTAAACTCGACTAAATCTCCTGTAACACAGTTATCTTTATTATTTCTCTTTTTTAAAACCCCTCTCAATCTACATTCGTAAGTGACTTCACCTACTTTAACATAATAAAATCCTTTTATTTTTGTAATAACTCTACCTTTAATGACTACTCCTCCTTATTTAGTTGTAACGACAATATTTATAACTGAACCTTTAAATATTTTTGATCCAGCAGGAACACTAACATCAATAATAGTACCTTCAGGAAATTCAGAATTATAAACTTTAGAAACATCTCCTAGGACTAATCCCTTACTCCTTAAAATGTTTTCCCCATCTTTAAGAGAGTACCCTAAAATGTCAGGCATTCTAATATCTTTAGCTTTATTTGTATTGACAAGTAAAGATATACTGCTTCCACGAGTAATATCAGATCCAATTTTTGGGTCTGTTCCAAGAACTATATTATTAAAAAGATCTTCTGAAACATGAGAAATAGTATTAATCTTTATACCTGCATCATTTAATAAAACTCTAGCATCTTGCAAACTCAATCCTTTTAAATCTGGGATAGTAACAATATCACTACCTTTACTAATCCATATTTTTATAGGCCTTCCATGTTTTATATGCTTTGGAGAAACAGGAAGTTGTGAGTATATAACACCTTTTTCAAATTTAGAATATCCTTCTCCCATATTGACTAACTTAAAATCATCACCTAATAATTCTTCTGCTTTATCTAATGGTAAACCTTTTAAATTAGGAGTTTCATATAGGTAATCATTAAAGAAAAATTTTAGACCAACACCACTTAAAAGATATCCTCCAATAATGATAAAAACAAAACTCATAGCTAT
>QNYN01000089.1 GCA_003973585.1 Fusobacteriota bacterium
TCAATTCCTTCCAGAAGTAGTAGAAAGTTATGTTAGAAATAGCACTAATAACGATATTTCACTATTTTTAGGAGATAATGTAACTTTTTTAGGAGATCCTATCGAATTAACAAAGGCTCTGAGAGAAATAATAAACAACTCTATAAATGCTATAAAAGGTGTAGCTAATGGACGAATTAACATAATTTCAAGAGTATATACAGATAATATAACCATAAGAATAATTGATAATGGTTGTGGAATCCCTAAAAAATTATTAGAAGAAAATTTATTTGAACCATTTACTAGTGGAAATGAAAATACATCAGGATTAGGGTTAACGATAGCCTATAAAATAATCACTAGTCATAATGGAGTAATAAAGATTATATCTAATGAAAACAAAGGAACAGAAGTTAAAATAATTTTAAATAAATATAAGGAGGCTATAAATGTCTGAAGAAAAAAGAGATTATGGAAAAACTCTAAATCTTCCAAAAACAAATTTCCAAATGAGGGCTAATTTGCCAAATAAAGAACCTCAAATGTTAAATTTTTGGAGAAAACAAAACATATATGAGAAAAGTTTAAAAGAAGGTAAAGGAAAATTCATTTTACATGATGGACCACCGTATGCTAATGGAGATATCCATATTGGTCATGCTTTAAATAAAATTTTAAAGGATATAATTTTAAAATATAAAAGGTTACAAGGTTTTGACGCTCCTTATGTACCTGGATGGGATACACATGGATTACCTATTGAATTTAAAGTAGCAGAAGAATTAGGTGAAAAAATTAAAGGGATGCATCCTTTAAAAATAAGAGAAAAATGTACTAAATATGCAAATAAATGGGTAAATAAACAAAAAGAAGAATTTAAAAGACTTGGAATATTAGGAGAATGGGATAAACCATATTTAACTTTAAATCCAGAATATGAAGCAGAACAACTAGAAGTGTTTAAAGAATTATATGAAAATGGATATATCTTTAAAGGATTAAAACCAATTCATTGGTCACCTGTTAGTAAAACTGCATTAGCAGAAGCTGAAATAGAATATCATGATCATAAATCTCCTACAATGTTTTTAAAGATGGAAGCAAATCCTGATGCACTAGAAGTTTTAGGTGTAGATGAAGCTTCATTTGTAATTTGGACAACTACTCCTTGGACAATTCCTGCTAATATGGCAATTTGTTTAAATGAGAAGTTTGATTATGGTGTGTATAAAACACCTAAAGGAAATTTAGTTTTAGCTAAAGGTCTAGCAGAAAGTTCATTTGCAACTATGGGAATAGAAGATACAGAATTGTTAAGAGAGTTTAAAGGTTCTGAATTAGAAAAATTAACATATAAACATCCTTTCTTAGATAGAACAGGATTAATTATATTAGGAGATCATGTAACTTTAGAAGCAGGAACTGGTTGTGTACATACAGCACCTGGACATGGTCAAGATGACTATGTAGTATCGACTAGATATGGTATTGAAGTTGTTTGTCCAGTAGATCAAGATGGACATATGACTGAAGAAGCTGGAGATTTAGTTGCTGGGATGTTTTATGCAAAAGCAAACAAAGTAATTATAGCTCATACAGAAGAAACAGGTCATTTATTACATACAGAAATAATTGAGCATTCTTATCCACATGATTGGAGAAGTAAAACTCCTGTAATTTTCCGTGCTACTGAGCAATGGTTTGTAAGAATTGAAGGTTCAGATATAAGAGAAAAAGCATTAAAAGCATTAGAAGATGTAGAATTCTTACCTGCTTGGGGTAGAAATAGACTTACAGCAATGATGGAAACTAGACCTGACTGGTGTATTTCAAGACAAAGAACATGGGGAGTACATATACCTATTTTCTATAATAATAAAACAGGACAAGAAATATTCAATTCTGAAATTGCAGATAGAGTAATTTCTATAGTAAAAAAAGAAGGTTCAGGAGCATGGGTAAAATACTCAGCTGAAGAATTAATTGGAGAAGAATTATTAGAAAAATATAATTTAAAAGATATTGAACTTAGAAAAGAAACAAATATTATGGATGTATGGTTTGATTCAGGAGTATCTCATAGAAGTGTATTAAATACAAGAGATAACCTTAGAAGACCAGCAGACTTATATTTAGAAGGATCGGATCAACATAGAGGTTGGTTCCAAACTTCTTTATTAACATCGATTGCTTCTACAGGAGATGCACCTTATAAAACTATATTAACTCATGGATTTGTAAATGATAAAGATGGTAAAAAAATGTCTAAGTCAGTAGGAAATACAGTAGATCCAATGGATATCATAAACACTTATGGTGCAGATATCCTAAGACTATGGTGTGCATCTGTAGATTATAGTGATGATGTAAGAATATCAGATAATGCAATAAAGCAAATTTCTGAATCTTATAGAAGAATTAGAAATACAGCTAGATATATTTTAGGAAATATAAATGATTTCAATCCTTCAACAGATAGAGTAGCTTATGAAGATTTACCTGAAATCGATAAATGGGCATTACATAAATTAGAAACATTAAAAAATGATGTAACTTCTAGTTATGAAAAATATGAATTCTATAACTTATTTAATGAAATTCATTATTTTACTGGAATTGAAATGTCAGCATTTTATTTAGATATTATAAAAGATAGATTATATACAGAAGCATCGGATTCATTAGCTAGAAGATCAGCTCAAACAGTAATGTATGAAGTTTTAATAGCATTAACTAAGATGATTTCTCCAGTATTATCATTTACTTCTGAAGAGATATGGGGTAAATTACCAGAAGAAGCAAGAGATACAGAATCTGTAATGCTTACTTCTTGGTATAATTCTAATCCTGAATGGATCAATGAAGAATTAGAAACTAAGTAGGAGCAAATAATCAAACTTAGAAAAGAAGCAAATAAAGAATTAGAAAAAGCTAGACAAGGTAAAGACAGAATCATAGGAAATTCATTAGATGCAAAATTAGAATTACATATAACAGATGAAAATTTAAAATCATTTGTAGTTTCTAATTTAGAACTTTTAGAGATGGCATTTTTAGTATCTCAACTTGAAGTTGTAGAAGATGAATTAGAAGGTGGAACACCAGCTGAAGAAGTAGAAGGATTAACTTTAAAAGTTTCTCATGCTGATGGAGAAAAGTGTGAAAGATGTTGGAAGTATTCAACAAATTTAGGAACAAATTCAGAATATCCAACAATTTGTCCTAGATGTACAGATGTAATCACTAAATAGAGAATTTATCTGTCACTTTTGACACAGATAACACGAAGAAATTAAAATTAACACAGGTAAGGCATAAAATCTGTGGAGACTAAATTTTAAATTTGTGTGTCTGTGTCAAATTTTTTATAAAAATAGAAAATATGGAGGCAAATTTTTGAAGTTGATAATTTTAATTGTAGCACTTTTAGGAATAGACCAGTGGACTAAGTCATTAGTTGCTAACTCTATGACTGAAGGGGAAACTATAGGTGTTTTACAAGACTTTTTTCATATTACCTATGTGAAAAATTTTGGAGTAGCCTTTGGAATGTTTCAAGGGAAATTAGAAATAATAAGTGGAGTAGCTATTATTGCCATATTAGCAATTGCTTATTATATGATTAAAAGATTAAAACCAGAAGAAATTATATCAAAATATGCATATGCTTTTATAATAGCAGGAGCTATAGGAAATATGATAGATAGATTTTATAGAGGCTTTGTAGTAGATATGGTGGATTTTAGAGGAATATGGAAATATGTATTTAATATGGCAGATGTATGGATTAATATAGGAGTAATTTTGCTTATATTAGAAGTTATAATATTAGAAAAAAAGAAAAAAAACAATTAAGAAAGATGTTAAGGGAGGAAAAATGAATTTTCAAGATATGATAATGGCATTACAACAATTTTGGGCATCTAAAGGATGTGTAATAGGTAATCCATACGATATAGAGACAGGAGCAGGAACATTCAATCCTAATACAACACTAATGGCATTAGGGCCTGAACCGTGGAGTACAGCTTATGTAGAACCATCAAGAAGACCAAAAGATGGAAGATATGGAGAAAATCCAAATAGAGTTTATCAACATCATCAATTTCAAGTAATAATGAAACCATCACCACTTAACATTCAAGAACTTTATTTAGAAAGTTTAAAAATGTTAGGGATAGATTCACAAAAACATGATATAAGATTTGTAGAAGATGACTGGGAATCTCCTACACTTGGTGCATGGGGACTAGGATGGGAAGTATGGTTAGATGGGATGGAAATAACACAATTTACTTATTTCCAACAAGTAGGAGGAATAGAACTTGATATAACTCCTGTAGAGATTACATATGGTTTAGAAAGAATAGCTCTTTATATTCAAGGAAAAGAATCTGTCTATGATTTAGAGTGGGCTCCTGGAATTAAATATGGTGATATGAGATTACAATATGAATATGAACAATCAAAATATTCATTTGAATTAGCAGACTTAGACATGTATTTTAAATGGTTTGATGAATGTGAGATAGAAGCAAATAAAATATTAGATGAAGGGTTAGTATTCCCAGCATAT
>QNYN01000116.1 GCA_003973585.1 Fusobacteriota bacterium
AATTTATAATGATTATTTTATAGATAATTATATTTTTAATAAAAAAAAACTCCTAAGTCTAATAGATTAAATTCTACCGACTAGGAGTTTTTTTTATACTAGATTTTTATTAGGTTATCCTCTATCCTTTTGCAATTAGGTTTTTTATAAAGTTAATCACATCTTCTACTTTTACTTCAAAAGCTTCATTAGTTTTTCGGATTTTAACTTCTACTAATCCATCTTTTGCCCCTCTACCAACTATTAATTTGATTGGGAATCCGATTAAATCAGCATCTTTAAATTTAAATCCTGGTCTTTCATTTCTATCATCTATAATAGTGTCGATACCATTTTCTTTTAATTCAGTATATAATTTTTCTGCTAATTCAGCTTGGTCTTTATCTTTCATATTAGCAGGTATTACATCTACTAAATAAGGAGCAATTGACATAGGCCAAATAATTCCAAATTCATCATTATTTTGCTCAATTGCAGAAGCTACAGTTCTAGAAACACCTATTCCATAACATCCCATTAACATCTCTTTAGATTTACCATTTTGATCTAAATAGGTAGCTCCTAAAGATTTAGAATATTTATCTCCTAATTTAAAGATATGTCCAACTTCTATTCCACGAGCTGATTTTAATTTTCCATTACATCTAGGACATCCCTCTCCTACTTTTACATTTCTAATATCTGCTACTTTACTTACTTTATAATCTTTTCCTAAGTTA
Source organism: Fusobacteriota bacterium (assembly GCA_003973585.1). The sequence continues at coordinate 720 of QNYN01000116.1, forward strand.
AGGTTGATATAATGAGTATCGATTTTATTTCCACCAGCAGTATGGTTAGCAATACCAGTTACAGTTTTATCAGCAATAACTATTATATCTCCTAAATCCATTCCAAATGGACCAATATATCCTTTTACTAAATTTAAATTTTCTAATTCCTCATCTGTTAATAATTCTAAATCTTGTGCTGCTCCTACAAAGTTCTTTAATTTAGTTTCATTTACTTCGAAATCTCCACGAATAAGAGCCATATAGACTTTATCTGTATCGATGTCTTTGTACATCATAGCTTTTACAGTTTTTGTTACAGGAACTTTTAAGAAATCAACTACATCTTCTATTTTTGATACATTAGGAGTATCTACTCTTGTAGGCTCTAAAAGTTCTCCTTCTCTAGGCTTTAAATTTAAATTACTTTCAGCTTTTTCTAAGTTTGCAGCATAATTACAACTATCACAGTAGATAATTTCATCTTCTCCAGATTCTGCTAATACATGAAATTCATTTGATCCACTTCCACCAATTGCACCTGAATCTGCTTCTACAGCTCTAAATTTTAAACCACATCTTTCAAATATTTTAGCATAAGCACTTTTCATATTTTCAAATTCTTCATCTAATGACTTTTGTCCATCATGAAATGAGTATCCATCTTTCATTAAAAATTCTTTACATCTCATAAGTCCAAATCTAGGTCTTCTTTCATCTCTAAATTTTGTTTGTATTTGAAATAAATTTAATGGTAATGATTTATAAGAAGAAATATCATTTCTTATAATATCTGTAATTACTTCTTCGTGGGTAGGACCTAGTACAAAATCTCTATTGTGTCTATCTTTGATTCTCATCATTTCAGGACCCATTGTATTCCATCTTCCAGATTCTTGCCATAATTCAGCTGGTTGAATTACTGGCATTAAAATTTCTTGAGCTCCAGCTCTTTCCATCTCTTCACGAACTATAGCTTCTACTTTTTTTAATACTTTTAATCCAAGTGGTAAGTGTGTATATACACCACTAGTTAATTTTTTTATCATTCCAGATCTTACCATAAGTTGATGACTTACAATTTCAGCATCCTTTGGTGTTTCTTTTAATGTTTTTACATACATTCTACTAAATCTCATGATTTATAGCCTCCTAATTCCCGATTAATTATTAAAATTATTTTTTTACTCTTTATTGTATCAATAATAATCTTCTTATACAAGTTTTAGAAGTAACTTATCTTGATTTATGAGGATAAATTTTTTCAAAGAGATTTAAGACTGTTATTTCTTTGATACTTTGCACATTTATAAAAATTATAGTATAATGATGAGATTGAATTAGTTAGTTTTTTTAGGAGGAATTATGAAAATAGTTATCGCAGGTGGAGGAGATATAGGAGTAAAAATTGCTGAAAAACTTATCTTCGAAAACCATGATGTTACAATAATAGAAAAAGATTTACAACTTATTAAAATTTTACAGAACAAATTAGATGCTATGGTTATTCATGGGGATATAACTAGTATAGAAACACTTTTAAAATCCAATATTTTAAATGCAGATTTTTTTCTTGCAGTTAGTAATAATGATAGTGATAATATTATAGCTTGTAATATTGTAAATAAATCTAAGAAAGATAAAAATATATCAATTATATGCAAAGTAGATAGTTACTATAAATACTTTAATAAAGATTATATTATGCCAATAGATTTTGGAATAGATACTATGATTAAACCATTAGAGATTACAGTAGCTAAAATTATCGATCTTCTAAATAATCCAAATATCTTTGAAATTATGAATTACGCAGAAAATTCAGCTCAATTAGTTGGTGTAAAAGTAAAAAGAAATTTTATTTATAAAGGAATGCCTATTTCAGAAATAGCTTCTACAGACAACATGTTTTCCAAAGTAATGTTAGTAGCGATTCAACGAGATGGAAAGGTAATAATTCCAAAGGGAAATGATGTAGTTTATCCAAAAGATAAATTATATCTTGTTGGGAAAATGGAGACAATAAAAACCATTGTAAAGGAACATTTTTCGAGACCTATGAATTTAAAAAATATTATCATTGTAGGTGGAACAAAATATGCTATAGAACTAGCTAAAGCTCTGTCTAAAATGAATAAAATAGTAACTATAATAGAAGAAGATAAATTTAAATGTAAAAAACTAAGTTTCGTACTAGATGATGTTCTTATTATGAATGGATCTGCTACAGATTCACACCTTATGGATGAACTTTCTATTGAAAATTCTTGTGTAATTAGTATAAGTGACAATGATGAATATAATATTTTATCTGCGTTTACAGCTAAAAAATATAATGCTTCTAAGACTATGTGTATGATAAAAAATAGTTCTATTGTAACTTTAATTAATAATTTAGATCCTATAGATACAGTTTTTTCTCCCCATGCACTGACAATTGCTGAAGCTATAAAACTTACTAGAAAAAGTGATTTATTTTCAGTTTCACCTTTTAATGAAATAGATGCTGAGACAATTGGGATCAATATTACCAAAGATTCTAAAATTTTAGGGACACCTATAAAAGACATAGATTTCCCTGAAGAGTCTATAATTGGAGTAATTATTAGAGATAATAATGTCATTATTCCATCTGGAAATGATTCATTACAATTAGGAGATAAAGTTATAATATTTTTACTACCTGAAGCTATATCTAAAGTTGAAAAAATGTTTACCTCTTCAAAATTTGGAGGTTGGAGATGAATTGGAATTTAATTATAAAAGTACAAGGTTATCTTCTAGTTATTTTAGGAATAATGATGTTTTTTCCATTGGGAGTTTCCATTTATTATGGGGGGGATGATTTTAATTCTATTCTTTTGTCTATTGGAATAACTCTATTGACAGGATTAATAATAATATTAATATTTAAATCCGATAAAAAATTTAAAGCTCGTGAAGGATTTGCAAGTGTTTCTTTAGGTTGGATTTTAGCAGCCTTATTTGGAGGACTTCCATATTTTTTCCATGGTTCATTTGGTCCTTATATAAATTGTGTTTTTGAAGCTATGTCAGGGTTTACTACTACAGGATCTACTATATTATCGGAGATTGAGATTATTCCAAAAGGGTTATTATTTTGGCGTTCACTAACTCATTGGCTAGGAGGAATGGGGATTGTTTTGTTTACAATTGCGATCTTACCTATGTTTGGAATAGCTCCAGGACAGCTGTATAATGCTGAAGTTCCAGGGCCAACTAAAGATAGATTAAGTCCAAAAATAAAAGATACTGCTAAAATATTATGGCTTATATATTTAGGGCTTACTGCCATTGAAACGATTTTTTTAATGTTTGGTGGGATGGATTTTTATACTGCTATTAACCATTCTTTTGCAACTGTAGCTACTGGTGGATTTTCTACTCTTAATGACTCAATAGCTGGATTTCATAGTGTATATATAGAAATAGTTATTACAATATTTATGTTTTTAGCAGGAATTAACTTTGCACTTCACTTTTACCTTATCAAAGGTAGATTAAGAGATTTTTTTAAAGATAGTGAATTACGATTTTATACTGGGGTAGTTGGTGTTGCTACTATTCTTATTTCGTTGAATATATATTTTTCATCGGGAATATTAAAATATACTACTAATTATTGGAGAGCATTATTAGATTCAGCATTTCAAGTTGTATCTATTGTTACTACTACAGGATTTATGTCTGCTGACTTTAATGTATGGCCACCATTTGCTGGGCTTTTACTTGTTACTTTGATGTTTTTTGGTGGTTGTGCAGGATCAACTGGTGGTGGAATGAAACAGATAA
>QNYN01000108.1 GCA_003973585.1 Fusobacteriota bacterium
AGAAAAATCATACAAAAAACTACTACTCATAAAGACTCTATATATGTAAATTTGAAATTTCCAAATAAAATTTATAGAAGTCATAAAAATGTTATTTTGCCTTTTGATAACAACTTCGACAAAATTAGAGAATATAGTATTTCAACCCCAAAAAAGAATAGATTTTTTTATTTAAATACTATTACAACTTCTCCTAATGGCGAAAAAATATACATACAACTAATTAATGATCTTCATAGTTCAGATTATATTTTTAAATCTCTTCTTTCTACTATGATTTTGATTGATTTAGTAGGATTTTTAATATCTATTATCATCGGATTTTTATTTTCTAAAAGAACTTTAAAGCCACTTAATTCTATTATTAATACTGCTGAAAAAATAAATCTAAATAACCTTAATAAACGAATTAAATCCTCAAATGGTGATGATGAAATAGGCAGACTTATCAAAGTAATAAATAATATGATTGAAAGACTAGAGCAATCATTTGAGCATCAAAAAAAGTTTATCTCTGATGCTTCTCATGAACTAAGGACTCCTCTATCTGTAATTAATGGATATGTTGATCTTTTAAACCAATGGGGAACCGATAATAAAGAACTCACCGAAGAGGCATTATCTGCTATAAAAGAAGAAGTTTTTAATATGAAAGATCTTATAGAAAAACTTTTATTTATCGCTAGAGAAGAAAATACACGAAATAATATAAATTTTACAGATGTAGAAGTTTCTACCTTATTAGAAAAAATATATAAAGAATTTAAAATGATAGATCATAAACATTTTTATAAACTTAATGTTTCTGAAAATTTTATAGCTTTTATCGATGAAAAGTTAATTTTACAAGCTATCCGTGCTTTAGTAGAAAATGCTATCAAGTATACACCTGAAAATAAAGAAATCTCTTTATCCTGTAAAAAAGGAAATAGTCATTTCGAGATAATAATAAAAGACCAGGGGATTGGTATCGAAAAAGAGCATCTACCTAAATTATTTGGTAGATTTTATAGAGTTGATGAAACTAGGACTAAAAATACAGGAGGAAATGGACTTGGTCTTTCTATTGTAAAAAGTATTATTGATATGCACAATGGAAAAATTTTTATTGAAAGTGAAATTAACAAAGGAACCACTATAACTTTAAAACTACCACTATAAATATAATTTAGGAGGATTTTTATGTATAATATATTAATTGTAGAAGATGAAGTAAAAATAGCAAGACTAATGGAGTTACACTTATCCTATGAAGGGTATAATGTTGAAGTTGCTCATGATGGTTTTGAGGCTTTAAACAAAATTAGAAAAAAAACATATGATGTTATTATTCTTGATTGGATGTTACCAAAAGTAGATGGGCCAAAGGTTTGCCAAGAGATAAAAAAAATCTCACCTGATACCATTGTTATTATGGTAACTGCTAAAGATGACATTACAGATAAAGTAACTGGATTTGAATTTGGTGCTGATGATTATCTTACAAAACCTTTTGAATCAATCGAGCTTTCTGCTAGAATTAAAGCTCATCTTAGAAGAATCCACAAGAAAAATACGGTTAATCAAATAGTTGCAAAAGATTTAATTCTTGATCTTTCGAGATTTATTGCTATTAGAAATGGAAATGAAATTAAACTTTCTAAGACAGAATTTGAATTATTAAAATTTTTAATGGAAAATCAAGGTATTGTAGTTACTCGTGAAAATATTTTAGCTAATGTTTGGGGATACGAAGGAAGTGAAAGTATTTTAGATGTATATATTAAATATTTAAGGGATAAAATCGATAAAGATTATCCAGTTAAAATAATTAAAACAGTTAGAGGTATAGGATTTACTATAGAAAAATAAGAAAAAACTGCGAAATATTTTCGCAGTTTTTTTATTAATTATACAGTTGTAATTTCTTTTTCTTTTTTCTTAAACATTTCATCAACTTTTTTGATATACTCATCTGTAAGTTTTTGAACATCTGTTTCAAATGCTTTTAATTCATCTTGAGTTATATCTCCATCTTTTTCTGCAGCTCTTAATTTGTTATTTGTGTCTTTTCTTACACTTCTTATAGCAATTTTTCCTGCTTCTGCTTCAGTTTTTGCCATTTTAGCATATTCTTTTCTTCTTTCTGCTGTTAATTCTGGAATAGCAAGTCTTATTACTTTTCCGTCATTATTAGGTGTAAGTCCTAAATTTGCTAAGTTAATTGCCTTTTCAATTGCAGGAATTACTGATTTATCCCAAGGATCAATAACTAATAATCTAGCTTCTGGTGCTGATACATTTCCTACTTGATTTAACGGCATTTCGCTTCCATATTGTGATACTTTTATATCAGCTAACATAGATACATTTGCTCTTCCTGCTCTTATTGTAGAAAATCTGTGTTTTGTTGATTCAATGGCTTTTTCCATTTTTTCTTTTGCTTCTGTTAATAATACTTTTGACATTTTATATCCTCCATTTGTAGTTTTAAGATTATTTTACTACTGTTGTTCCTATTACTTCTCCAAATACTGCTTTTTTAATATTTCCATCTACTAGTGAATCAAATACTAAAATAGGCAGATTATTATCCATACATAATGAGATAGCTGCTGTATCCATTACTTGTAATCCTTGAGCAATAACATCTGAATATGTTATTGTATCATATTTTTTTGCATCTGCATATTTAGCAGGATCTTTATCAAATATTCCGTCTACTTTCGTTCCTTTCATAACGATATCAGCATCTATTTCCATAGCTCTTAATGCTGCTGCTGTATCTGTTGTAAAATAAGGATTTCCTGTTCCTGCACCAAATATTACTACTCGTCCTTTTTCTAAATGTCTTTGTGCTTTTCTTTTGATAAATGGCTCTGCAACTTTAGGTATTTCTAAACCTGTCATTACTCTAGTTTGAACTCCTAATCTTTCAATTGTGTTTTGTAGTGCAAGAGCATTGATTACAGTAGCTAACATCCCCATGTGATCTCCAGTTACTCTATCTATTCCTTGTTCTTCTCCAGACATTCCTCTAAAGATATTTCCACCACCAATTACTACTGCTACTTCTATTCCTAAATTAGCTAATTCTACTATTTGTCTTGAAAACATAGCTATCATATCAGTTTCAATACCATAATCTTGTTTTCCCATTAAAGCTTCTCCACTTAATTTTAAAAGAACTCTCTTATATTTTGGTGTCATATTTCCTCCTGATTTTATTATAGTAATTTAAAAAAAAGGAGCATAACAAAAGTTACACTCCTAAAAATTATCCGTTAATTTGTGCTGCAACTTCTGCTGCGAAATCTTCATTTTTCTTTTCGATTCCTTCACCAACTTTAAATCTGATGAATCCTTTAACTTTGATATCTCCTGCAAATTGCTCTACAGTTTCTTTATTTTCAGCTCTAACATAAACTTGCTTTACTAAACAAGACTCTTCGTAGAACTTTCTTTCTTTTCCTTTTAAGATGTTATCAATAATTTTTTCAGGTTTCCCTTCGTTTAATAATTGAACTCTAGCAATTTCCATCTCTTTCTTTAAATCATCAGCTGTAACTTCTTCAGGAGAAGTATATGTAGGATTCATAGCAGCTATATGCATTGCAATTCCTTTTGCTTTAGCAACATTTTCTTCAGTTGCTTCACCAGTCATCTCAACGATAACTCCTAATTTTCCACCCATGTGATTATAAGTAGTTAAGAATCCTTCAGTTGTAATAACTTCCATTCTTCTTAAGTTCATGTTTTCACCGATTTTAGCGATTAAGTTAGTTAACTTAGTTTCGATAGTTTCCCCATCAATTTCAAATGCTTTTAACTCTTCGATAGTTTTAAGACCATTTTCTAAAGCTACTTTAACTGCTAATTTTCCAAATTCAACAAATTCTTTGTTTTTAGTTACGAAATCTGTCTCAGCATTGAATTCTAAAACTACTGCTGTTTTAGCATCTTCTGATACAGCTTCAAAAACCATTCCTTCTGCTGCTACTCTTCCAGCTTTTTTAGCTGCTTTAGCGATTCCTTTTTCTCTTAAGTAGTCGATTGCTGCGTCTAAATTTCCTTCTTTTTCTGTTAATGCTTTTTTACAATCAAGCATTCCTGCTCCTGTAATTTCTCTTAATTCTTTTACCATTTTAGCTGTAATTTTCATTTGAATCCTCCTAAAATTATATTTATATTATATAAGTTTTTATTTTTATCTCTGTTTATATATTTTAATACAAGAAGAATTGAGTATAAAAATACTCAATTCTAATTAACATTTAATTACTTTGTTTCAGCTGGTGCTGCTTCCATTCCTTTTCTACCTTCGATTACTGCGTTTGCCATGATAGTAGACATTAATGTTACTGATCTGATAGCGTCATCATTTGAAGGGATAGGGAAAGTAATAGGATCTGGATCAACATTTGAGTCAACCATTGCTATTACAGGAATTCCTAATTTATTAGCTTCTTCAACTG